>DATJHD010000365.1:0-10812 GCA_035494275.1 Croceibacterium sp. | reverse complement strand
CTCGATGCCGTTCGACCTGCCGTTCTTCAAGGGCCGCGTGTTCGGCCGGACGCCGGAACGCGGCGACGTCGTCGTGTTCAAACACCCGACCGACCGGGAAACCTACATCAAGCGAGTCATCGGCCTGCCCGGCGACACGGTGCAGGTGAAGAAGGGCGTGCTGTTCCTCAACGGCACCGCCGTGCCGAAGGTGCGGGTTGCCGATTTCGTCCAGCCGATCACGCCCTACGACCCGTGTCGCATCGAGAAGTTCCGCAGCAAGGCAGCGGACGGCACGCCGGTCTGCCGTTACCCCCGCTTCCGCGAGACCCTGCCCAACGGCGTCAGCTACTTCGTGCTCGATTTCGGCGCCGCCGACACGGCGAACCCGTGGGGCATCGATGCCGACAATACCGAGCCGGTGATCGTCCCCGAAGGCAAACTGTTCATGATGGGCGACAACCGCGACGATTCTCTCGACAGCCGCTTCCCCTCGGTGGCCGAGGCGGGAGTCGGCTTCCTGCCGATTGAGAACGTCGTCGGCCGCGCGGCGGTGGTCGCCTTCTCGACCGACGGCACCGCCAGTTGGCTCAACCCGATCAGCTGGTTCACCGCCGCGCGCTGGCACCGCATCGGAGAGACGATGTGAGCGATTTCGCCAGCAGCCGCGCCTGGCTCGAAGGGCTCGGCTTTTCGGTGGATGATGAGGGACTGTGGATGGAGGCGCTGACTCACGGGAGCGCCGGCGCGGACAAGGATTACCAGCGGCTCGAGTTCCTCGGCGACCGGGTGCTCGGCCTCGCGATCGCCGAGTGGCTCTATCGCCGCGAGGACGGGGCCGAGGGCGAGCTGGCGCAGCGCCTCAACGCGCTGGTCAGCCGCGCGGCCTGCGCCAGGATCGCTCGCGCGATCGGCCTCCAGGGCCACGTGCGGATCGGCAAGCAGGCTCGCGACGACGGCGCTCAGGAGAGCGACAACGTCCTTGGCGACGTGATGGAGGCCTTGCTCGGGGCGAACTTCCTCGAATCCAGCTTCTCCGCCACCCGCGAGATCATCCGCGACCTTTGGGCCGACGCGTTGAGCGGCGAAGCCGGCCGCTCGAAGCATCCCAAGAGCGCGCTGCAGGAATGGGCTGCCGGTAACCGGCGTAGACCGCCCGAGTACAAGGTGACGGAGCGCTCCGGCCCCGATCATGCGGCCAAGTTCACCGTGCGCGTGAAAGTGCACGGCGTCGGCGAGACGCAAGCGACGGCCGGCAGCAAGCAGGACGCCGAGACCGAAGCCGCGCGGCTGTTCATGGAGAAGTTCGGGTGACCCATCGAAATGCGCCTTCGCGGCGCCCGCTGGCGCGGGCTTCCCGGTCGCTCCCCAGGCTGAGGGCACCCTCTTCGATTTCCGCTCATCCTTGGGAGCGACTGAGCGAAGCCGAAGGCCCGTCTCGAAGGACGGCCGCGCACGGGACGCTGCCATGACCCGCTGCGGCGTCGTGGCCGTCATCGGCGCGCCCAATGCCGGCAAGTCCACGCTGGTCAACTCGCTCGTCGGCCAGAAGGTCGCGATCACCAGCGCCAAGGCGCAGACCACGCGCGCGCGGCTTCTTGGCATCGCGCTGGCGGGCGAGGCACAGATTATCCTCGCCGACACGCCCGGCATCTTCGCGCCGCGGCGGCGACTCGACCGCGCGATGGTCAGTGCCGCCTGGGAAGGCGCCGAGGCGGCCGACGCGATCGTGCTGGTGGTCGACAGCGTCAAGCAGCGCCGCCACGAGCTCGAGCCGCTGCTGGACACCCTCGCCGGCCGGCCCGAGCGCAAGCTGCTGGTCCTCAACAAGGTCGATGCGGCAAAGAAGGAGTCGTTGCTCGAGTTGACCCGCGACCTCACCGGCAAGGTTGCGTTCGACGAAGTGTTCTTCGTTTCCGCACTCGCCGGCGACGGCGTGGCGGAGCTGAGGCAGCGACTCGCCGAGCTGGTGCCGGAAGGGCCATGGATGTACCCCGAGGACCAGGTCTCCAACGCCAGCGAGCGCTTGCTCGCCGCCGAGATCACCCGCGAGCAGCTTTACCGCCAGCTGCGCGAGGAGCTGCCCTACGACAGCGCCGTGCGCCCTGAAAGCTATACGCACCTCGCGGACGGCAGCCTCGAGATCCGCCAGCAGATCGTCATCGGCCGCGAGAGCCAGAAGGCGATCGTCCTTGGCAGGCGCGGCGCGCGGATCAAGGCGATCGGCGAGGCGGCACGCCAGGAATTGAGCGAGCTTCTCGGGGTGAAGGTGCACCTGTTCCTTCACGTGAAGGTGGACGAAAACTGGGCCGAGAGCCGCGAGATCTACGAGGAGATGGGATTGGACTGGGTGCGCTGAGCCAGCGCAACGGGAGGGCGATGATGGCAGGTCCGCAGGCGGAGCTGACGATGGAAGAAGCGCTCGATCTTGCGCCCGTCGCGCACGCGCGGATGATCGGCTCGCAGCGCTTCGTGTTCGTCTACCAGGCCCTTGGCATGGTGCTCGGCATGCTGGCCGGGGCGATCGTCGGCGTCGCCATCTCGCTTCCGCTGCAGCTTTTATTTCTACCGACCGCCGAATGGTTGCCGATGCAGGCGCTGCTGCTGATTGGCGGCATCCTCGGCTGGGGACTGGGCCTGGCGAAAGCGCACAAGCGCCACCGCGCCAAGTTCCTTGCCGGCATTGGCGCGCGCGGAAGCCCCGGTGCGGTTCTGGTCGATTATGCGATTGGCGACGACAGTCTGGACATAAGCACGCCGCGCGTGACCTATCGCATCGCCTGGCCCTCGATCCTCGAAATCATCGACGGAGGCGAGGCGTGGCTCGTCCAGGTCGACCTGACGACCTTCATCGTTGCCAAACGAGCCTTTGCCGGCGAGGCGCAGCAGCGCGCCTTCCTGGCCGACTTGCTTCGCCGGGTGAGGCCGCAAGTGCGCGAGCGGAGCAAGGAAGCTGTCGCCTTTGCGCAAGCGACCTAGGCCATTTGCTTCAGGTCGGCCCTTGTCATCCCCGAGCGTGTGACGGTGGTGTAGCGCGCGAGGCTGCACAAGGCCGCTACCACCGAAAGCGCGCAGGCGACGAGCATCGGCGTGGGGCCAAGGCCCAAACCAGCGCTGAGCAGGATGCCGACGATCGCCGCGGCAAGCGTCTGTCCCGACAGGCGCGAGGTGGAGAGCAAGCCCCCCGCGGCCGCCGCGCGGTTCTTCGGTGCCTGGCCGATTAGCAAACGCGAGTTGGGCGCGAAAAACAGGCCGAAACCGAGCGCCGTCAGGGCGAGGCGCCAGGCGATGTTGAACGGCGCCGGGTGCGCCGGCATGAAGGCGAGCAGGAGCAGGCCGATGACGGCGATGGTCATGCCCGTCACGCCCAGCTTGGTCGGGGCGACGCGGTCGGACAGCCAGCCTGCCGCCGGGGCGACGACCAGCATCGTCAGCGGGAACGGCAGCAGCAGCAGGCCGACCTCGGCCGGCGGGAAACCCATCTTGACCTCGAACAGGAACGGCAGCGAGACGAGCAGCGAGCCTGAGGCGATGAAGGCGCACACCGCGGCCAGCGCCGACAGGCCGATCACCGGCTTGGCGATGATGTCCACCGGCACCACCGGCGCCGGCCGCGTCCGCTCGCGCCGGACCAGCAGGACTGCCGAGACGACCCCGAACAGAGAAATCGCCACGCCGGTCCAGACCGTACCGGCGTGGGTCGCGATCTGGATGCCGCCGATGAGCATCAACACGGTGATCGCGCTCCACACGCCGCTGAGCACCTCGTGCTCGCGATCGACCGTGAACGGATCGGGCAAGGCGCGGCCGAGCAGCAGCGAGACGATCGCCGCGGGCACCGCCGCGACGAACACCCAGCGCCAGTCGAAGCTGGCGACGATCCAGCCGCCGAGCGTCGGCGCCAGCGCGTTCGACGAGGCGACCACCACCGAGTTGATGCCCATGCCGCTGCCGAGGTTCTTCGCCGGGTACACCTCGCGCAGGATCGCCGCCGAGACGCTGAGCGCCATGCCGGCGCCGAACGCCTGCCCGGCCCGCGCAAGCAGCAGCAGCGGGAAGCTGTCGATGAACAGCACTACCGCCGAGGCGACGAGAAACACGATCTGGCCGATCTGGTACAGCTTCCTCAGGCCGATCCGGTCGCCGACGTTCGAGAACGGCAGCAGCACCATCACCAGCACCAGCTGGTACACGGTGACCACGTTGGTCACCGACGCGTTGCTCACATGAAGGTCCTGCGCGATCGTCGGCATTGCCACGTTGGCGATCGCGCCATCTATCACGAACAGCGCGGTGCCGAACGAGATCGCCGCGATCGCCCAGTAGCGGCGCGGCAGCGGCAGTCCATCCATTGTCCGGTTGGGGCGAACGCGCGGGCCTTCGCGGACGGGAGGAGAACTGTCGCCGAAGTCTTGCGAGCGGAGCACGGGAGGGGAACGATCAGCCACGGGAAAGGTCCCGCCGGCGCGTAACTTGCCGCTGTCTGACGGAATTCTTCATCGCGCACGCTGTGGCGGCCGAAGTGTTGGGGTTCAAGCCCCGGCGCGTGATCAACCGCCAGTTGGGGCAGCCGTCGCAAGCTCGAAATCGATGATCACGCTGCGCACGTAGCGGGCGGGCTTGCCGCTGTCGAAGGCGATGGTGCCGAAGGTCAGGCCGGCGACCTGCGTGCAGGCGACATCGGCAGAGGCGTGAGGCAGGTCGCCCACCGCAAGGCACGCCTGGGGCGTGCCCGCCGCGCCGACAATCACGTTGGTAGCCACCCGCAGTCTCGGCTGGCCGCCGGGAAGCTTGTTCACCTGAAGCTCAAGGTCTGCCGGTTCGCTTGCCGCGCCGCCTGATTGTGTGCCGCCGATCACGTTGTGGACCACTCCGTATGCAGCCTCGCCGACCACGCAGGCGGGTTTGATTTCCAGGCCGTTGGCATTTCGGCAAAGGCTGTTGGCGACCTCTGCGTCGCCCGACATCGCGACCGCCTTGCAGGCGCTTGTCTTGCCTTTCGCATCGAACCGCGCATCGATCACCTCACTGGCGTTTGCCGCGCCCGCGTCTTGCAGCACCTGTCGATCGTTTTCGGCACGTAAAGCTTGGCGCAACGAAATTCCCGGCCGCGGCAGCGAATAACAGCGCAGAGATCATCGGCTGTCCCCTGTGCCCTCACGATGGCTCCCGAGGAAACCGTTTTTCAAGCGTACCGCAGGCTTTACTTCGCGCTTGCCGTTTTCCTCGCCCCGGCTTTCCTCCGCCCGCCCTTCTTCTTCGCCGGACCCTTCGCGGCGCGGGCATCGATCAGCCCGATCGCCTGCTGTTCGGTGATATCTTCGGGCTTCACGGCCTTTGGCAGGGTGGCATTGGTAGTGCCGTCCGTGACGTAGGGCCCGTAGCGGCCGGGCATGACCCTGATCTCGCCGCCGCTGGCCGGGTGGGCGCCGAAGGTCTTGATCGGCTCGGCCTTGGCCCTGCCCTCGCCCCGACCGCCGCGATTGGCGGCTTCCGCAAGGAGCGTGACGGCGGCGTTCATGCCGGTTTCGAACACGTCGCGGGTTCCCGAAAGCTTGGCGTACTTGCCGTCATGCGCGAGGTACGGGCCGTAGCGGCCGATGCTGGCGGTGATCGGCTTGCCGGTCTCCGGATGCGGGCCGATCTCGCGCGGCAAGGCGAGGAGCTTCAATGCCCACTCCAAGTCGAAGTCGGGCAGGTCCTTGGGGATCGACGCACGGCGGGCATCCTTGCCGTCGCCGAGCTGGACATAAGGCCCGAAGCGGCCGACCTTGCGATGAACTTCGAGACCGGTCGCCGGATCGCGGCCCATGCCCTCGTCCTCCTCGCCGCCCTCGCCGTTCGGCTGGCCGAACTTGCGACGGAACGCGCATTCGGGATAGTTCGAGCAGGCGACGAACGCGCCGAACCTGCCGCCGCGCAGGCTGAGCTTGCCGCCCTCGCGGCCCTCGGCGACGCACTTGGGACACTGCCGCGGATCGCCGCCATCAGCCTGCTTGGGGAACAGGTAATCGGACAGGAACTCGTCGAGCACCTCGGTGACTTCGGAAGGCTTGCGCTCCATCACCTCATCACTCTTCGGCTTGAAGTCGCGCCAGAACGCATCGAGCACGTGCTTCCATTCGGCACGGCCCCCGGAGACGTCGTCGAGCTCCTCCTCCATCTCCGCGGTGAAGTCGTAGGCGACATAACGCGGGAAGAAACGTTCGAGGAACGCGGTCAGCAGGCGGCCGGAATCCTCGGCGAAGAAGCGGCTCTTCTCCATCCGCACGTACTCGCGGTCGCGCAGCGTCTGGATGGTCGAGGCGTAGGTCGACGGCCGGCCGATGCCGAGTTCCTCGAGCCGCTTGACCAGGCTGGCCTCCGAGAACCGCGGCGGCGGCTGGGTGAAGTGCTGGTCGGCGGTGACTGCCTTCTTGGCCGGCACGACACCTTCGTGCATCACCGGCAGCAGGCCGTCCTCGTCGTCCTCGCCCTTCTGGTCGCGGCCTTCCTCGTAGACCGCGAGGAAGCCGGGGAATTTGACGACCTGCCCGGTCGCGCGCAACTCGTGCCTCCCGGTGGGATCGCGCAGCGTGACGGTGGTCCGCTCGAGGCTCGCGCCGGCCATCTGGCTCGCCATCGCCCGTTTGAAGATGAGGTCGTAGAGCTTCGCCTCGTCGCCCGAGCCCGCGTGGCTGCGGGTGAAATCGGTCGGACGGATCGCCTCGTGCGCCTCCTGGGCGTTCTTGGCCTTGGTCTGATAGAACCGCGGCTTGTCCGGCAGGTAGTGTCCGTCGAACCTATCGACGATGGCCTTGCGGCAGGCGCTGATCGCGCCCGGGTCCATCTGCACGCCGTCGGTGCGCATGTAAGTGATCGAACCGGCCTCGTAGAGAGCCTGGGCGAGGCGCATCGTGTGGCTGGCCGAGTAGCCGAGCTTGCGTGCCGCTTCCTGCTGCAGCGTTGAGGTCGTGAACGGCGGCGCCGGATTGCGCTTGAGCGGCTTGGTTTCAACGGCCTCGACGGTAAAGCGCGCCGCCTCGACGGCGGCCTTGGCAGCCGCCGCCATGCCCTTGTCGCCGATGCTGAGGCGCTCGAGTTTCCGCCCGTCGAAGGTCACCAGCCGCGCCTGGAACTCGGTGCCGTCGTGCTCCATCGTCGCGGCGATGGACCAGTATTCCTGCGGCACGAACGCCTCGATCTCGAACTCGCGGTCGACGATCAGGCGCAGCGCCACCGACTGAACGCGCCCCGCGCTCTTCGCGCCCGGCAGCTTGCGCCACAGCACGGGACTCAAGGTGAAGCCGAACAGGTAGTCGAGCGCCCGGCGAGCGAGATAGGCGTCGATGAGGTCCGTATCGAGCGCGCGCGGGTGCTGCATCGCGTCGGTCACCGCCTGCCTGGTGATCGCGTTGAACGTGACCCGCTCGACGTCGGCGGGCACCGCCTTGCGCTTCTTTAAGAGCTCGAGCACGTGCCAGCTGATCGCCTCGCCCTCGCGGTCGGGGTCGGTTGCGAGGATCAGCCGGTCGGCCTTCTTCGCGACATCGGCGATTTCCCGCACTCGCTTCTGCTTGTCGCCGTAGACCTCCCAGTCCATCGCGAAGCCTTCGTCCGGGCGCACGCTGCCGTCCTTCGGCGGCAGATCGCGGACGTGCCCGTAGGACGCGAGGACCTTGTAGTCCCCGCCGAGGTACTTCTCGATTGTGCGCGCCTTGGCTGGCGACTCGACGATGACAAGCTGCATGGAAACGAACCGGAGCCCCTAACGTGTATACGTACGCGCGAGGGTGCTGCGTCCAAAAGGGATTCGTCAAGCCGTCGACGCTGTGCCGAATGGGGCCTCGGCTCAATGAAGCTCCGCCTGGGCCTGCTCCGAGGGCGAGCTCACCCGCATGGGCTATCGAGGATCAAGCCTGGCGGCTCGGTCGCGGGCTTCGGGCACGCCGTTACCGCACGCACCCGCCGGCGCCAGGCCCGCGGCTAACAGGATCGAACGGCGGATTGCTTCTGTCACGGCGCTTGCGAAAGGCAAGGCCGCGGCGCCCTCCTCCCAGGGAGCGATGCCCCCCTTCACCGGCGACGACGTACCCGGGCGAAGAGCATGCCCCGAGGTGGATCGCGTTCGTCGCCAACGATCGCTCCCACCCCGGAAAAATCGGGACCGAACCGATTGCCTGCATGCCGAAGGGATGAGCGCCGAAGCGCTCGATCTCATTCGAAGACGGCGGCCATTTTCTGCGGTGTGCCGACGATCAGCCCGTAGAGAGCCACGCTCATGGCCAGCGCCAGCACGCTGGTGGCGCTCGAGGCGACCTGCGAGATGATCATGCCCGCGACGCTCGCCTGGCCCAGCATGAGAGTGCAAAGCGCTGAAATCGCAATCGTCGGTACGAGAAAGATGAGGACCACGATCAGGATCTGGAAGGCGTTTTCCTCCGTCTCCTCCCAACTGTTCCCGAGTGCCTGCATCGGCCCGTCACCCCGGGCGATGAGCATCGGCTGAGAAATGCTCCAGCGCGCCATGATGTAAAGGCCAGGGAATATGATCAGGACGAACCCGAGGACGACGCCGATCGTGTAGACGATGTAGAGGCCCAGGAAGGGGAGGAACGCGTCTCCCGCCGTACGGGAGCGCAGGCCCGTCTTGCGCACCATCGCATCGATGAAGAAATAGGCGCAGATGAGCCCGGCCAACGATTGCAGCAGCCGCATCTCGACCTGCTGCAGGGGCGCGGTCATGCCCAGGGCGAAATAGCCGATGGCCGCATTGATAACGGTGAGCCCGACGAAATAGATCAGTGTCACCGTCGCGCAACGCTCGATGACGGCAAGCGTCTTGTCGATGATCGTTCCGATCTTGAGTTCGCGCGGCGCAACGGTCGCCATATCGACTTCCCCCCTAAGCGGCCCGCGCCATCCTCGGATTATCGGCGCTCCAGTCAAGAGTATTCAAGCGAAGGCTTCGGCGACGTCACCATGCGCGCTGGAAAGGAGCCTGCAAGCCGATACGCCGAGTAGGCTGAATCAGACTGAGGCGCACTTTCGAGTTCGTCGAGCGATATCGGACAATCGGTCGAATCATGGAAGTACAGGCGAACCGGCACCGGCGCAGCGGGCCTCTGCCCTGGGAAATTGTCACGACTTCGCGCCGACCTTCGGCTCTTCGCCGGCGACAAGGCGCTTGATGTTCGAGCGGTGCAGCCAGATCACCAGCAGGGCAATCACCGCGAGTACCGGCACGAACCGGCCATATCCCAATACCGCCGCCGCGATCACCGCGGCGATCACCGCGCTCATTCCGGCAACAGAGCTGATCCGGCCGAGCGCCAGCACCGCCAGCCACACCGCGCCGTAAGCGACGCCGATCGGCCAGCCGAGGCCAAGGCTCACGCCCGCGTTGGTCGCGACGCCCTTTCCGCCCTTGAAGCCGAGCCACGCGGGAAAGCAGTGGCCGACGACCGCTGCGAGCGCAGCCCCCGATACGGCATCCGGGAACCAGCGCCAGGCTACCATCACCGCCGCAAGGCCCTTGGCAAGGTCAAGGATCAGCACGGCCGCCGCGAGGCCCTTGCTGCCCGTGCGCAGCACGTTGGTTGCTCCCGTGCTGCCAGAGCCGATCTTGCGGATGTCACCCTTGCCCGCCGCCTTTGCCAGCAGAAGCCCGAACGGGATCGACCCGATGAAGTAACCGAGCAGAATGGCGACAATCCAGTGCATTCACCCCCCTTACCCTTCGCCCCCAAGCTTGTCGAAGCCCTGCCTTTTCTTCTAGCGGCGTAAAGAGCAAGAATGGCCCTTCGACAAGCTTGGGGGCGAACGGGATTGATCTGACTTGGACCCAACTGCCCCGATCCTGCTGTTCGATTCCGGCGTCGGCGGACTGACCGTCCTCGCGCAGCTTCGCAAGCTTCGCGCCGAAGCACCGTTGATCTACGCCGCTGATCTCGCTGGCCTGCCGTACGGGGAGAAGTCCGAAGCCGAGGTCGCCGCCAGAGTGGCCGGGCTGCTCGGGCGCATGAGCGAACGCTTCCGGCCGCGGCTGATCACGATTGCCTGCAATACCGCAAGCACGATAGCCCTCGGCATGGTCCGCGAGGTGCTGCACGTGCCGATCGTCGGCACGGTGCCGGCGATCAAGCCGGCAGCGGCGATGACGAAGACCGGTTCCATCGGCCTGCTCGGCACCGCGGCAACGGTGCGCCAGCGCTACGTCGACGACCTCGAGCGCGAGTTCGCGCAAGGCAAGCGCCTGATCCGCTATGCCGCGCCGGGGCTCGTCGAGGCGGCGGAGGCGAAGTTGCGGGGAGCAAAGCCCGATTCGGCGGTATTCGCGGCGGCGGCCGCCGGGCTGCGCAACCAGCCTGGCGGAGCGGACATCGACACCGTCGTCCTCGCCTGCACGCACTTCCCGCTGATCGAGGACGAATTGCGCGAGGCGATCGGGAACAACGTCCGGTTCGTTGACGGAGCGCAAGGAATTGCCCGGCGGATAGCTTACCTCACCCAAGGGAAGCCATTTCTCCGGACATCTCCGGATGTTGCCGTCGTCACCGGCAACATAGCAGACGCGGCACCTCTCGAACCGGTGTTGAAGAGCTATGGCCTCGAACGACTTGAATCGCTCTAATGCGAATCCCTCGCAAACTCTGCGCTTTAAACTGCCGCTGGCATCGCTTAAGTCGCCGAGGACTCCCATGCCGCCGCACAACGACGGTGCAGAACGGACAGATCCGTTGAATTACGACCAGATTTTCGACCAGGCGATCGAGCGGCTCCATCAGGAGGGCCGCTACCGGGTGTTCATCGACATCCTGCGCAACAAGGGCGCGTTTCCCAACGCGCGCTGCT
>DATJHD010000364.1:0-3931 GCA_035494275.1 Croceibacterium sp. | reverse complement strand
CTGCCGGCCGAAGCGGGCTGGGGGGCGGGCTTCGAGAGGCTCGACCTCACCTCCGCGTGGGGCGGGGCGATGGTCATCCCCGGACGTCTGGCCGACCATCTCGACCAGCTGCCGGAGGATGCCGAGCCGATCGCCGGCCTCTTGCGGATTGCGCGTCAGGCTGGGATGCCGGAGCGCACGCTGCCGGAAAACGAACTGGCTGAGGGACGCTGGCAAATCGTCCGCACCGGCGAAGCAGCGCACGCCCAGGAACCGGCCTGGCTGCGGCGCCGCCTGCCGTCGGCCGCGGCCAACCGCCCGACCGCCTGGGTCGCTCGATATGCCTTGCGCCGGTTCGGAACGAACTTGATCGGCCATTCCCGGGCCTTGCCCGTCCTCGCGGTCCTTGCAGGAATGCTGATCGTCGGATCGGTGGCCGCGGCGTGGTTCGGCTATGCCGCATGGGCATTTGTCGTCCTGGCGCTGGCCGCGCTGTCGAACGAGGCGGTCGAAGGCCTGGTTATCCTGCAAAGATCCATTTTCGACGAAACGTCAAAGCCATCACGGCTCAACTTCGTGCTTCGTGTGATGTGGGACCTGGCGCTGGTCGCGACGGGCGCGCTGGCCATCGACGCGACCCGGGCCGAGCGGCTGTTCCCGCCGCTGGTGGCGGCGGGGCTGTTGCGCATCGCGCCTTGGTGGGATGAGGCCGACTGGCGCGCGCTGCCAACCGATCGCGGCGTAATCGCAATCCTGGTGGCCTTGGCGGCAGCCTTGGGATTTGCCGAGGGAGCTTTCATGATATGGGTCTTGCTGCTGATCCTGCTCAGGCTGGCGCCCGAGGCGAGACAGCGAGGATAACGCCGGTTTAACCCTAATCGCGTAAAGCGTGGCCGATGATGAGCGCGACCAGGACTGAGACGAGCCTCGAATCGGTCGAAACGCTGCTGCGCGACGAACTCGCGCAGGGCGATGCCATGATTTCAACGGCAACGCCGATCTTGCGCCACCTCCTGGTCAACGACGACCGCGCGCTGTTCAGCGATGAGGTCGTTGCCCGCGTGCGGGGCATGATGGCCGATGCCGCGAGGCAATTGCTTCATGCCGAGGCGCAAGCCGCGCAGATCGCCGATCGTGCCTCCTTCCTCGCGGAGCGCGAAGACGGGCTTGCCGATGCCCTGGTCGAAGAACCGGCCTTTCTCGCCCACGTCCACGCCCTGTCGTTCGAGGGGACGCTGGCGCTGCAACTGCAGGCACGGTGCAGCATCGATGGCGTGCTGACACCCTTGCTGCAGGAGCTGGTTGCCTCGAGAGACGATTTCGTCGCCGGCTCGGCGATGGCGGTGATTGCGGCCCAGGCGCGGTTTATCCAGGACCACCGGCGGATGGCGATGCCGCTCCGCGAATTGCCCGGCGAGCTGTTCCACAAGGCTCTTTTGGTGTTGCGGTCGCAAGGCGGCGCGAGGGAAGAGTCCATCGTCGCCGCCGAACGCGCGCTGCGCGAAGGCTATGACGAGGCGCACGGCCGGCTCGGCCTGTTGACCCGGCTTGTCATGCGCTTGACCCGTCCGGCTCCGGGCGCGCTCGACCTCGGCAGCGCCGGCCTGGCGGTTTTCTCCACCGCCCTCGCGATGGCCACGGGGCAAGAGCGCGAGCTGACGGTCGTCTCGTTCTCCGAACGGCAACTCGTCCGCCTTGCCCTGGCGCTGCGCGCGGCCGGCCTCGATCAGCCGTCGGTCGAGGAGCAGCTGCTGGTGCTCCATCCCGAAGTGGCGCTCCCGGCCGGATTTGACCAGCTGAGCGCCGAGCGGGCGGCGCTGCTGCTTGCCTCGTCCCCCCGGCACGAGGCCTGACGATGGCAGGGGCCGCGTTCCTCGCCACGGCCCGCACGGACGGGCGCGACTGGATGATCGAAGCCGACGAGCCGCTGGCGAGCCTGCAACTGCGCAGCGGCGGCGAGCTGCCGGGAATCGTCGCTACGCCCGCCTTGCTCGAGCTCGTCCGCAAGGCGCGCCGCTACGGGCTCAAGCTCGCTCGCATGATCGCGGCGCAGGACGACCACGAAAAGGTCACGGCGTGGGTCGAGATCGAGCCTGAAAAGAACGGCGAGGGCTGCACCATCGGCGTGGCGAACTGGCACGCCGAACCCCTGCCGCTCGAAGAGATTGCAGTCGCCGACGAGCGCCGCGCAGCGATCGAGCGCCACGTCGCCGAGCTTACCGCCCGTCTCGGGCCCGATCAGGAAGTCCTTTCGGTCGAATGCGGCAGCGCCGAGTTGCAGGCCGTCGCCGAGAGGCTTCACGAAGGGCATGGCCGGCACTGGCGAGATCTCGTCGAGGTCGAAGGCGACGGCCATGTGGTGACGAAGCACTGGCGCCAGCTCGACGGCGCGCGCGTGATCGTCCCCGGGTCGGCTCGCCACTGGAGGGCAAGGTTGTTGCCTCTCGGCCAGCCGGAGCCGGGCAAGGCCGGGTTCGATTTGCTCCTGGTCGCCGATGAACCGCCGGCACGGCCGGCAGAGGCGGCCGCGGGCGCGCGGGCCGTGGCGAACGCCGCGATCGGGCGCGACATTGCGCCCGTGTTGCGGCAGCCGATTGCCCGCATCATCGCCAACGCCGAGACCATCCGCACGCAGCTCGCCGGGCCCCTGGCCGAGGAATACAGCAATTACGCGGCCGACATTTCGACCGCCGGCGAGCACTTGCTGGCGTTGATCGACGATCTCGCCGATCTCGAAGTGGTCGAAGCCGACGACTTTTCCGCCGCGCCGGACAGGATCGACCTTGCCGACCTCGCCCGCCGGGCGGCCGGGATCCTCGGCGTGCGGGCGCGCGAGCGGGGCATCGAAATCGACGCGCCGAAGGTCGGGGAGAGCGTTCCCGCGATCGGCGAGTTCCGCCGCGTGCTGCAGATTCTCCTCAACCTGCTCGGCAACGCCGTTCGCTATTCGCCGGAAGGGTCGCAGGTCTGGCTCCGCGCCGAGGCCGAAGGCGGATCCGCGCGCATCACGGTGGCCGACCAGGGAGAGGGGCTGACCAGCGAGCAGCAGGCGAAAGCGTTCGACAAGTTCGAGCGTCTCGGCCGCAGCGGCGACGGGGGCTCGGGGCTTGGCCTCTACATTTCGCGCCGCCTGGCGCGTGCGATGGGCGGCGAACTGACGGTCGAAAGCGCGCCCGGGCAGGGCGCGCGCTTCACGCTCGAGCTTCCGACTTTCGAGGACCGGCGCCGCGAGCCGCGCTGACGGACGGCGTCAGCGCTTGTCCATCGGCACGTAATCGCGCTGCGTCGGCCCGGTATAGAGCTGGCGCGGGCGGCCGATGACCTGGCCCGGATCGGAAATCATCTCGTTCCACTGGGCGACCCAGCCGACGGTGCGGGCGAGCGCGAACAGGGCGGTGAACATCGTCGTCGGAAAACCGATCGCCGAGAGAATGATGCCCGAGTAGAAATCGACATTCGGGAACAGCTTCTTCTCGACGAAATAGTCGTCGTGGAGGGCCATTTCCTCGAGCCGCAGCGCCACCTCGAATACCGGGTCCGTGACCTTCAGCGCGTCGAACACCTCGCGCACGGTCTTCTGCATCACGGTCGCGCGCGGGTCGTAGTTCTTGTACACCCGGTGGCCGAAACCCATCAGCCGGAACGGATCGTTCTTGTCCTTGGCCCGCTCGATGTAGTGCGGGATGCGATCGGGCGTGCCGATCTCGTGCAGCATGTTGAGCGCCGCCTCGTTCGCTCCTCCGTGCGCCGGACCCCACAGGCACGCGATCCCCGCGGCGATGCAGGCGAAAGGATTGGCGCCCGATGAGCCGGCGAGGCGCACGGTCGAGGTCGAGGCGTTCTGCTCGTGGTCGGCGTGAAGGATGAAGATCCGGTCCATCGCCTTCTCGACGGCGGGGATCACCTCGTATTCCTCGGCCGGCACGCCGAACGTCATGCGCAGGAAATTGCC
>DATJHD010000363.1:0-6071 GCA_035494275.1 Croceibacterium sp. | reverse complement strand
GTCCTCGACCGCGCTCTGACAGGCCGGGTAGAAGATTTCTTCCTCGATCATCGCGTGGATCTTCAGCTCGTTGCAGATCTGCTGGGCCAGTTGCCACTTGCGGTCCTTGCCGCTGGCCTTCTGGAACTTGCTGAACAGGTCCTCGACCGTGCGATGGTCGTTCTTCAGCAGCATGATGGCGTCGGTAAACTGCTCTTTGGGCATGGGAAACTCCTCGTCAGTCCTCGCCCCGTCCGTTGCAGTGGCTAAAGCGCGAGCAACGGCCTTGTTCCCTTCATTTACGGCGAACCGGGCGATGGTTAGACGTGCGGCATGCGCCCCGACCGGCTCAACCCCCTGTTCGCCGAGACCGCCAGCCTGGAGGGCGTCGGGCCGAAGCTGACGAAGCCGCTCGAGAAGCTCGGGCTGACGCGGGTGAGGGACGTCGTCTATCACCTGCCGGATCGCTTCGTGCAGCGTCGCGCGGTCGCCGACCTCGACGAGGCGCGCGAGGGCGAGCAGATCGTGGTGGCGCTGACCCCCGTCGAGCACCGCGCGCCGAGGAACGACCGCGGACCCTACCGCGTGCTGGCGAAGGACGCCAAGGGCAACACGCTGGCGCTGACCTACTTCGGTCGCGCCAGCTACACCGCGAAGAAGCAGCTGCCCGTCGGCGAGAAACGCTGGGTTGCCGGGCGGCTCGACCGCTACGGCGACATGCTGCAGATCGTCCACCCGGACCATGTCGCCACGAGCAGCGCCGGGCTGATGGGGCACCTTCTCGAGCCGGTCTACAGTCTGGCGGAGGGCCTGACCCAGCCGAAGGTTGCGGACCTCGTCGCCCAGTCGCTCGAACGCGCGCCGAAGTTGCCCGAATGGATCGAGCCCGGTGTGCTCGACAAGCACAAGTGGCCTGCCTGGCGCGACGCGCTGGTGCTGGCCCATCGCGGGGATCACCCGCTTTCGCGCGACCGGCTCGCCTACGACGAGCTGCTGGCGAACAGCCTCGCGCTGCTGCTCGTGCGCGCCGACAACCGCCGCCGCAGGGGGCAGCCGCTGCAAGGCGATGGGCGGCTGCGGAGCAAGCTCTCGCTGCCGTTTCCCCTGACCGGGGCGCAGCGGCGCTCGATCGGCGAAATCGCACGCGACCTCGCCCGGCCGCACCCGATGCTGCGCCTGCTGCAAGGCGATGTCGGTTCCGGCAAGACGGTCGTCGCGCTCGAGGCGATGCTGATCGCGGTCGAGGCGGGGGCGCAGGCGGCCATGCTGGCGCCAACCGAGATCCTCGCCCGCCAGCATTACGAAACGCTGCGCCAACTGGCCGCGCCGACCGGGGTCAACATCGCCCTGCTCACCGGCCGCGACACGGGCCGCGCGCGCGAAAGCATCCTGCTGGGACTCCTCGACGGCAGCATTGATGTCGTCGTCGGCACCCACGCGATCTTCCAGGGGGCGGTGAGCTACAGGGACCTCGCCCTCGTGGTGATCGACGAGCAGCATCGCTTCGGCGTCTCGCAGCGCCTGCTGCTGACGCAGAAGGGCAAGCTGACGCCGCACACCCTCTCGATGACCGCGACCCCGATCCCGCGCACCCTCGTGCTGGCGCAATACGGCGAGATGGAAGTCAGCAAGCTCGACGAAATGCCCCCCGGGCGCCAGCCGATCGACACCCGCGTCATCGCCGCCGAGCGCTTGCCCGAGGTTGTCGAGGGCCTCGCCCGCCATATCGCGAGTGGCCATCAGGCCTACTGGGTCTGCCCGATGGTCCGCGAGCACGAAACCGAAGACATCGCCGCCGCCGAGGCGCGGTTTGCGGCCTTGAGCCACCGGTTTGGCGACACCGTCGTGCTGGTCCACGGCCAGCTCAAGCCCGAGCTGAAGGACGCGGCGATGGAACGCTTCGTTGGCGGAGACGCGCGGCTTCTCGTCGCCACCACCGTGATCGAGGTGGGTGTCGACGTGCCCGACGCGACGCTGATGGTGATCGAGCAGGCCGAGCGGTTCGGCCTCGCCCAGCTTCACCAACTGCGGGGTCGGGTGGGACGGGGCCGCGCGAAATCGGTTTGCCTGCTGCTGAGAAGCGGTGAACTGTCCGGGACCGGTAAGCATCGCCTCGCCCTGATGCGCGAGACGCAAGACGGCTTCCGCCTCGCCGAGGAGGACCTCGTGCTGCGCGGCGGCGGCGAGCTTCTCGGCACGCGCCAATCCGGCGATACTCACTTTCGCATCGCCGATCTCGACCAGATCCAGCGCCTGCTGCCGATCGCGCACGACGACGCGCGGCTCTTGATCGAGCGCGATGGCGGTCTCACCGGCGAACGCGGCGAGGCGGCGCGGCTGCTGCTCTACTTGTTCGAACGGGACTGGGGGGTGCAGTTGCTGCGCGGTGGATAGGGTATTCAGTCTCGGTGCATGCCGGCTAGAGTAGAAAAACTGAGCGATGTACGCCGCGCATCCTCCTCGCGCGCTTTCAGGCGCTGCTTCGGTGGCGATCGTCGTGGCCATGTTGGCCCTGCTGGCCCTCGGCCTCAACGTCGAGCGCACGGCCGTGACCACGCTGCGGCTGGTGTCGGTCGATCTGGCCGAAGCGCCGCAGCCCACCGGCCAGCCCAAGGCTCCCGAGCCGCGCGCGCGAAAACCCGCGCCCAGGCACGAGGCGTCGCCGCGGAACGTCCGCAACGAGGCGACCGCCGTCGTCGCGCCGCCGGTCCGGCCGCTGGTCGTGCCGCCGGTGGTAACCGCGCCGCAGGCGGGGATTGGCTCCGCCGCCAACAATGGGGCGTCGAGCCTGCCCGGGCCCGGCCAGGGTGCCGGCGGCGCCGGGAACGGCCTCGGCGGGGGCGGCCTTGGCGGCAACGGCGCTGGCGACGGGGATGGCGAAGCCGTCGTGGGGCCGCGCCAAACGGGAGGCAAGATGTCGTACAAGGACCTGCCCGAGGGCGTGCTCGGCCTCGGCCAGGAGGCCTCGGTGGACGTTGTCTATGCCGTCAACCCTGACGGGCGCGCCAGCAATTGCCGCGCCGAGCATTCGAGCGGCTATCCTCTTCTCGACAATCTCGCGTGTCGGCTGATCGAACAGCGTTTCCGCTTCAAGCCGGCGAGAGACCGCTTGGGCCGCCCGGTTCGCGCGTGGGTCGAGGAAACCCACAGCTGGATCGCGCGCGAGCGCTAGTTCGATCCCGTTGCTCCGCGCGCCTGCTGGCGGCGCCGCAGGCGGCGGAAATGGCTCGGGCGCCGCAGCCCCTTGTCCGACCAGTGGCCGACCCGCGGCCAGCGCCGCTTGATGCGGACATAGGTTCGTTTCGCCACATGGCTGGCCTGCAGCGTCACCGCGAGGCCGGCGATGAACACGATCAGGCCGCCAGGCCCGGGTATCAGGCCGACCGCAGGCGATAGGAGCATCAGGACGGGGCCGAGCGCCAGGTGACAAACGCGCCTGACTTGGGCGATCCGGCCGGCCCGCCTCGTTTCGTTCCTGGTCATCCGCCGAATCTGGGTGGCCTTCGGCCCTCCGGCAAGGGCCGCTGGGTCTCAGTTCGCCGCCACCGCGCCGGCTCCGCCGTCCGCCCGGTCGGGCGAGCCGACCTTGCTCGTCGTCAGCCCGCGCGCCGCGCGCGAGGAGTTGATGAAGTTCCTCACCTGCACGTCGCCCTCGAAGCAGGCGTATTCGTAGAACGCGTACTTCTCGTCGCGCGTCCAGTTCACCCGCAGGGTCCACGGGGCGGTGAAGACCTGTGGATCGGAGTAGGTCATCTCGTAGGTAAGGGTGTTCGGGCCGACCATCGTCAGCCGTTCGACGACCCTGGCGTCGGCACTCATCGGCACGGTGTTGTTCGGCGGCACCCCGCGGGTCGCCATGTTGAGCGGCGCGGCGGCCCGGGCGAGGTGGTCGCCGGTCGCGGAATCGCCCGCGACGATGTTCGTCGTCTCGATGACCAGCGTGTTCCTGTCGTCCCAGTAACCGAGCGACTGTCCCATCCAGGCCCGAACGCTCGCCGGCCAGCGGGTCTTTTCCAGTTGCGCGAACCGCGCTTTCGGCACGACCGGCACGATGCGCGTGCCAAGCATCTCGAGGTTGATGACGACGAACCCCGGCGCCTGCTTGATCTGGATGCCGTTGTTGTAGCGAAACGGCAGCATCGAAGCCGGAAAGCCGCGGGTGACGCAGCGATCCCAGGTGTCGAAGTCGCTCACCCAGTCGAACGGCTGCCCGCTGACCCAGCTCGAGCGCCCGGACTTGCTGAGCGCCTGCGCCTGCGGCGTCAGCGCGGGCAGCTTGCCGCTCGGCGGGTCGACGATCATCGAGGTGCGCCGGTTGCCGCCGAGATACTCGATCCAGTGGCCGAGACCGATCTTCTCCTCCTTGTCCTCCCTGGCGTATCCCGTCTCGAGCTGCTGCGTGCGCGCGCTTTCCTTCTTAAGCTCCTCGTCGGTCTTGAAGAAGCGGTCGCCGTACTGGTCCGGGCGGCTGACGGGAATCTCGGCGATATCGTTGATCGGCCACATGCCGGTGAAGTCCGGGTCGCCCCACGCGGTCTTCTTCGGCGTATAGTCGTCGGGCACCGGGGGCATGACCGCAAGATCGCTCGCCGTCTTCTGCGCTGCCGAGGGGTTCGCCATCCACGCGCTCGCCGAAGCCAATATCGCGGCCGCAACCCCATACCTGCCCATGGACGATCTCCCTTTGCCGTCCATCCAATCGCGCAGGGCGGGCAGAGTCAACGTTCGTCGCCGAACCCGCTGGCATTTTCCGCCGCAGCGTCCATATGGGCGCCAAGCTTTCGACTTCAGACAGGAACACCCACGATGGCCATCGCCGCCCCCACCGCCGCCGACCTTTCCACGGAGATCAAGCGCGTCTTCGAACTGCAACGCGCGCATCAATGGGACGTCAAGGCCTCCACGGCCGAGCAGCGCAAGGCCAAGCTCGCCAGGCTGAAGGCCGCGGTCGAGGCGCACGCCGACGACATCGTCGCCGCGGTGCGCAAGGATACCCGCAAGCCCGAAGGCGAGATCCGCGTCACCGAGATCATGAACGTCGTCAACAACATCCAGCTCAACATCGACAGCCTCGAGGAATGGATGAAGCCGACCCAGGTTACGCCGACCAACAACCCAAACGACAAGGGCCTGATCGTCTACGAGGCGCGCGGGGTGTGCCTCATCCTCGGCCCGTGGAACTTCCCGATGGGCCTGGTTTTCGGCCCGCTCGCCGCCGCGGTCGCAGCGGGCAACTGCGCGATCGTCAAGCTGACCGACTTGTGCCCGAACACCGCCAAGATCGCGCGCGAGATCGTCGCCGAGGTGTTCGACGAGAACGAGGCGGCGCTATTCGAAGGCGACGTGAGCGTGGCCGAGGCGCTGCTCGAGCTGCCGTTCAACCACATCTTCTTTACCGGCAGCACCCGCGTCGGCAAGATCGTCATGGCGGCGGCTGCCAAGAACCTCGCCAGCGTCACGCTGGAGCTCGGCGGCAAGTCGCCGGTGATCATCGACGAGGGCGCCGACGTCGAGGCGATCGGCGCGGCGCTCGCGGGGGCGAAGCAGTTCAACGGCGGCCAGGCGTGCATCAGCCCCGACTATGTCTTCGTGCGCGAGGAAGAGCAGGATCGGCTGGTCGAGGCGTTCCGCTCGAATGTCGAGAAGAACCTCTACGAGGGCGGTTCGATCAACAAGGAAGGCATCGCCCAGATCGTCAACCGGAACAATTTCAACCGGGTGAAGGCGCTGTTCGACGACGCGGTCGAGAAGGGCGCCAGGGTCGCCGTCGGCGGCGAGCTGGAAGAGGATGACCTCACGATCCACCCGACGATGCTGACCGGCGTCACCCCGCAGATGAAGATCCTGCAGGAAGAGATCTTCGCCCCGATCCTGCCGGTGATGACCTACGACAACATCGACCAGGCGATCGGCTACATCGAGGCGCGCGACAAGCCGCTCGCGCTCTACGTGTTCAGCCCGAACGACGAGAACGTCGACAAGGTGCTGAAGCGCACCTCGTCGGGCGGCGTCACCGTCAACGGCGTGTTCTCGCACTACCTCGAGAACCGCCTGCCGTTCGGCGGCGTCAACGCCAGCGGCATGGGCAGCTA
>DATJHD010000362.1:0-3761 GCA_035494275.1 Croceibacterium sp. | reverse complement strand
CCGATGTAGGGGAGGAAGTTGAGCAGCGCCGCGAGGCCGCCCCACATGATCGGCGCCTGCAGGCCGAGCGCCCATGCGCCGAGCGCGACGATCACCCCGACGCCCAGGTTGATCAGCCCGACGGTAAGAATGTACGAGGCGACGCGGTCCTGCACGTCGCGGATCACGCGCGCGACTTTGAGGCTCGCACCGACGTGCTGCCGGTCGAGCAGCAGCCGCCGCCGGATGCGCACGCGGGCCTCGATCATGAAGAACGACATCAGGAACGTCAGCAGCACTTCGAGCACGACCGTGGGCGTCGCGAAGGCGACCTGTTCCAGCATCGAGGGCCCGGCGAGGACGACCTGGCGGGAGCTGTTCTGACCCGTGATCTGGGTCACTTGCTGGTTGAGCCGGGTGACCCAGCGGAAGTTGTGCTGGAGATGGTGGAAGTGCTCGCCGATTTTCTCGACCAGCGCCGGCAGCTGGTCGTACATGCCGACCGCCGGGCGCAACACCGCGGTGAGCGCGATGACGACGACGGCGAGAAAGACCAGCAGCGAGAGGAACGAGGCCAGCACGTTCGGCAAGCCGCCCTGCGCCAGCCGGTCGGCCATCGGCGAGAGAACGATCGTCAGCATGATCGCCGTCACCAGCGGCAGGAAGACGACGGCGCCGATCGACAGCACGAACGGCAGCGCGAGGAACAGCCCCAGAGCGAGCAGCACCACGAGAGCGGAAATCAGCCGCAGCTCTTGCGCTGCGAAAGTCAGCGCCCGCCGCCGCGGCGGAAGCGGCTCCGCGGGCAGGATGTCGTCGGGCTGCTGCATCCTTTGCGCCATGCTACATGGAATGCCGCGCCGGCGCCCGGCGATCAAGCGGCGCCTGAGCGACTAGCGCGTCGCCACCGCTCGACCGTTGCCGGCGGCCACTTCGTCGAGCTCCTCGAGAATCGCGCGGTGGGCCGCCGGGTCGTCGAGCGAGCGTTCGGGAATGGTCCCTTCCTCGATCATGGTCGTCAGCGCGGCACGGGCGCGGCCGACGCGGCTCTTGATGGTGCCGACCGCGCAGCCACAGATGTTGGCGGCCTCCTCGTATGAGAACCCTCCGGCGCCGACGAGCAGCAGCGCTTCCCTGCGCTCCGGCGGCAAGGTCAGCAGCGCGCGGTGCATGTCCGAAAGGTGGATCGGCTCTTCCTGGCCGGCGGGCGCGGTGAGCACGCGCTCGGCGACGGTTTCGTCATAATCGCCGCGGAAGCGGTTGCGGCGCATGTCGGTGAGATAGGCATTGCGCAAGATCACGAAGGTCCACGCGCGCATGCTCGTGCCGGGCTCGAACCGCTCCTGCGCGGCCCAGGCCTTGAGCAGGGTCTCCTGTACAAGGTCATCGGCCATGTCCGGCCGGCCGCACAAGCCGCGGGCGAATGCGCGCAAATGCGGGACGACGTCGGTCAGCTCGCGCTTGAAAGCGCGCTTCTCGTCGGCGCTGCGCTTCGACAGCGGCTTGTCGGTTTCGGCGCTGTCGCTCATCAGTCGGCTGCATCCAGCTTCTTGAGGAGGTCCTTGAACGAATCCGGGAGGGGCTCCTCGACGACCGAGTCGTAGAGTCGCTTGAGCCCCGCGGCCCATTCGGGATCGCGCTGTTTCGCGCTCGCCTTGGGTCGAGCGCTGTGCTTGTTCTTCTTTGCTCCAGCCATGAAATGCAATGTTCCGACCCCACCTATACAGCGTGCGCGCAGCAGCGCCAGTTTTTGGCCCTGTTGCAAAGCTGCATCGCGAAATGTGCCCGTCAGCTCCGCCGTTGGAACGAATCCGCCCGGTTCCGGTTCCCTAAGACGACCCGTTGGTGATTGGCCGAAGCCAGTGACATCCGCTAGGACGCCGGGCGGGTTTGCTTCGTAAGCCACTGGCGCCGGGCAGGGGACGGTATTTTGCAGAGGTTGGGCGGGCCGCGGAACAGCACGAAGCGGTGGCTTGTTCGCTATCCGCGCGGCGTGCCGGTGGCGATATTCCTGCTGATCGCGGCGATCACCGCCTTGAGCGTGTTCGCCATCGAGCGGGGGCAACGACAACAGTCCGAAGCGCAGTTGCACAACGAGGCCGATTCGATCGCATCGGCGCTCGAAAGGCGGGCGAACACCAGCAGCGCCTACCTGCGCGCCGGCTCGGCGCTCCTCGCGACGCTCGATCAGGTCACGCCGTCGCGCTTCAATCGCTTCGTTTCCGAATTGCAGCTGGATTCCGATTATGGCGGGGCCGAGGGAATCGGCTGGGCGATGATCGTCCCGCCCGACAAGGTTGCCAGTTTCAACGCGCTGATGGCCGCCGACGCGCCGGCGCCGGCTTCGTTGCATCCAGGGCTTGCCAAGGCGCAGCCCTATGCGGTGCCAGTCACTTTCCTGCAGCCCGACACGGAACGCAACCGGCGGGCGTTGGGCTACGACATGTATTCCGATCCGACCCGCCGCGCCGCCATCCTCGAGGCGCAGCGCACGGCGCGGCCCACGGCCAGCGGAAGGGTCGTGCTGGTTCAGGAAGGGGACAGCTCGAGCGGGCCCGGATTCCTCATCTACATGCCGGTATTCGGCGCCGACGAGTTCGGGCGCCATCTCAGGGGCTTCATCTACAGTCCGTTCAACGCCCAGGACTTTCTGGCCTCCGCCCTCGAGCTCGAGCACCCCGGGCCGATCGGCATCAGGCTGTACGACGGGACGGCGGCACCCGGCCACTTGCTGGCGGAGATCAGTCATTCCGGGCAGTTCGGCACGGCCCACACGGAGGAGGTGACGATCGCCAATCACCCGTGGGTGCTCGAGGTCAGGTCGCCCCGTACGACATCCCTGTCCGGGCTGTCGATGGTCACACTCGTCTTCGGAATGCTGGTCGCAAGCCTCCTGATGCTGCTCGTGCGGATTCTGACCCAGCAAGCGCTCGAGGACGAAGCGGCTCTCGGCTGGTTCGAGGAGCAGGCATCGATCCGCAATTCCTTGACCCGCGAGCTCAACCACAGGGTCAAGAACACGCTGGCCAACGTCCTGTCGATCATTGCGCTCACCCGGCGCCGGGCCGGCAATCTCGACGAGTTCGTGGTCGGGCTCGACGGCCGCATTCGCGCGCTCTCGGCGACGCACGACCTGCTCACCCAGTCCGATTGGGGAACCACCCTGATCCGCTCGGTGGTGGACGCCGAGCTCGCGCCGTATGTCCACACCGAGGACCACCACGTCAAGATTTCGGGCCCGGACATCCAGCTCGCGCCGAACGATGCGCTGTCGCTCGGCCTCGCGATTCACGAGCTCGCGACCAACGCGGCCAAGTACGGCGCGCTGACCCGCGCCGGCGGCGAGGTGGCCGTCGAGTGGAATCTGATCGCGCCGAACCTGGTGCGGCTGGAATGGCGGGAGCGCGGCGGCCCGCCGGTCAGCGCCGAGCGGGGACGGGGTTTCGGCACCGACCTCATCGAGAAGATCGTCGCCAACGAGCTCGACAACCCGGTCAAGCTCGAATTCAACGAAGAGGGCGTCACCTGCACGATGACGATTCCAGTGCGCCAGCCGACGGCCTTCGCCATGCGCGCCGCCCGGCCGATCGACGTGCCGCCTCGCTGACGGGAGGCACGCCGCCCAAAAAGACTCCGGAAGAGCGTCAGCCGATCGGGCGGCTGGAGCCGAAGAACAGCGCCTGGCTGATCGCCGCGCGGACCGTCGATTCCTGGAACGGCTTGGTGATGAGGTAGGTCGGCTCCGGCCGGTTGCCGGTGAGGAGCCGTTCGGGATAGGCGGT
>DATJHD010000361.1:0-3972 GCA_035494275.1 Croceibacterium sp. | reverse complement strand
CGATGTGGGCCAATCCGTCGAGCCCGCACGCCGAAGGGCGCAGGGCGCGCGCCGCGCTGGAGGAGGCGCGCGAACGGGTGAAGGTTGCGCTCGGCTGGGACGGCGAAGTCATCTTCACGAGCGGAGCGAGCGAGGCGCTGGCGATCGGCCTGGGGCGCGCTAAGGCCGATCGGCGGATCGTTTCGGCGGTCGAGCATGAGGCCGTTTTCAGGGCAGCCCCGGATGCCGAGGTGTTGCCGGTGCGCGATGGCCTGCCCGATGTGGAATTGGCCGAGAATCTTCTGAACAGCGGCGGCCGGGCTGTGCTTGCGGTCCAGCATATCAACTCCGAAACGGGAACAATTCTCCTGCCCCATGCCGATAATCCCGTTGTCGAGGTGGCGAGGAAGCATGGGGCCTTGTTTCTCGCCGATTGCTCCCAATCGGCCGGCAAGACCCCGTTGCCGGATGCCGACATGGTCGTGGTTTCCGCCCATAAGCTGGGTGGACCCGTCGGCGTCGGAGCCCTGCTGGTGCGGGATTTCGCCATCCTTGAGCCGGTCGGCGGACACGAGCGCGGCTACCGCGCCGGGACGGAGAACCTGCCCGGGGTGCTCGGCTTCGTCGAGGCGCTCCAGGCCGGCGATATCGACAGCTGGGGAACTACCTTCGAACAGAGATTCGACTTCGGCAACCGGCTCTTTGGTGGCGGCGAGGTGCTGTCTCCGGGAGCCATGTCGTCGCACATCCTTGCGATCGCCCACGAGACCTTGAGCTCGGCCGCGCTGCTGATCAGGCTCGATGCGATGGGTTTTGCGGTTTCCGCAGGTAGCGCCTGTTCTTCCGGGACGCTCAAGCGAAGTCGCGCGCTTGAGGCTTTCGGGATTGGCGAGGACGTCGCCCGACGGACAATTAGGGTCAGCCTTGGCTGGAATACGTCGCCTGCTGAGCTAGGCCGCTTTGCCGAGGCGTGGGCGTCGCTCGGGCGCGAGAAGGCCGCCTGAGGGCGGGCCCGCAAGATGCTGGAAGTCGGGCACCGATGTGGCTTTCCTGCTCGCGCAATGGGTGAAACAGTTGCTTCGAAGCCTCCGACGAGGGAGCCGGGGTGGCTTCGCCGTCGCGCAAGGGCCTCCTCCAACCCCAACGACCGTGACCCTGTTCGCGGGCGAGCGGGTGGGATAGGGCAAGCGCGATGATCTACCTCGATTACCAGGCGACGACGCCGCTCGCTCCCGAGGCGAAGGAGGCGATGCTGCCGTGGCTCGGCGGAGCGGATAGCGACGGCTTCGGCAATCCGCACTCCTCGCACCGGCTCGGGCGCAAGGCCGAGGCGGCGGTCGAAGTGGCGCGGGAGCAGGTCGCGGCGCTGTTTTCCAAGGGCGGCACGGTCGTGTTCACCGGCAGCGCGACCGAGGCGCTCAACCTCGCGCTGCGCGGGTGCGAGCCGGTGCGCGCCGGCAAGCCCATCGCGGTGAGCGCGATCGAGCACTCGGCGGTGCTCAACACCGCCAAGGCACTTGGGCCCGATTTGACGGTGCTGCCGGTCGATCGCGATGGCCTCGTCGATCCGCAAGTCGAGCTGCCTGAGGGGCTCGGAGTGCTGGCGGTGATGCAGGTCAACAACGAGATCGGCACGATCCAGCCGATCGCCGATCTCGCCGAACGCGCGCGGGCGATGGGCGCGCTGGTGGTGTGCGACGCGGTGCAGGCGGCGGGCAAGATGCAGGTCGCCGATGCCGACCTCATCGCCATCACCGGGCACAAGTTCTGCGGGCCCAAGGGAGTCGGAGCGCTGTGGGTGAGGGACGGGATCGAGCTCGAGCCGATCATCACGGGCGGCGGCCAGGAGAACGGCTTGCGCTCGGGCACGCTCAGCCCCGCGCTGTGCGTCGGCCTTGGCGCGGCGGCGAAGGTCGCGCTCGAGTCCATGGCCGAGGACGAGGTCCACGTTTGCTCGCTGTTCGATCTCGGCCGCGAGATGTTCGACGGCTGGCAGCTCAACGGCAGCG
Source organism: Croceibacterium sp. (assembly GCA_035494275.1). Taxonomy (GTDB): domain Bacteria; phylum Pseudomonadota; class Alphaproteobacteria; order Sphingomonadales; family Sphingomonadaceae; genus Croceibacterium_B. The sequence goes on along the minus strand of DATJHD010000361.1, from coordinate 1,984 downwards.
CCACGCAGCGCTATCGCGGCAACCTCAACATCCGGCGCGACGGCCTGGACGTCGCCCGCTTGATGTCGGACGTGCGCGAGGTGATGTTCTCGGCCGGCTCGGCCTGTGCCAGCGAATCGAGGAAGCCGAGCCGCATTCTCGCCGCGATCGGCCTCTCCCCCGAGGAGAGCCGCGGCTCGATCCGCCTGGGCTTCGGGCGCTACACGACCGTCGACGAATTCGAACGTGGCGCGAGCCTCATTCTTAAAGCCGCGCGGCGCCAGGAGTGACCATGGTCAGGGTCCGCCTCGTCGGCCGCAACGGGGAGGTCGTCGATGCCGAGGGCGAGCCCGGCACGCCCCTGCTCGACGTGGCGCAGGCCGCCGGCATGCCGCTCGAAGGGACCTGCGAAGGGCAGATGGCGTGCTCCACTTGCCACGTCGTCGTGGCGAAGGAATGGTTCGACAAGCTGCCTGCCGCCGTGGAAGAAGAGGAAGACATGCTCGACCTTGCCGCCGGCGTCACTCGCACCAGCCGCCTGTCGTGCCAGATCGTGCTGAGCGGACGCCTCGACGGCCTCGAGGTACGAATACCGGCGGAAAGCCGCGACATGCAGAAGCGTTGAACACGGGTCGCGGAGGGGGGATGGGCAAATTGAAGCAGAATTTCAGGTTCTACGATAACCGCCAGAAATACCTGATGTTCGTCAACACCTGCTCGGAAAAGTGGGTGGTCGCGCAGCGGCTGGCGCAAGAGCTCGACAACATCTCGCCCGCGCCCCCCGCGTTGCGCTTCTTCGATGCCGGGGTCGGCGACGGCACTGTGCTCTCCCGCTTCCTGCGCGTGATGCACCGCAAGTTCGAGCGCCTGCCGTTCTACATCGCCGCCAAGGAAATCAGCCTCGAGGACATCCGCCTTACGCTCGACAAGATGCCCGACCGCTTCTTCGAGCATCCCGAGATGGTCCTCGCGCTGACCAACCTGCCGTATGCCGACGCACCCTGGCTGATGCCGCACTTGGAGGCGCAGGCCGGCAGGCTGGCGTGGAAGGAAGTGCCGCTCAAGGGCTCGACCGCCGCCGATTTCGAGCGCCAGATCCTCGACCTCCAGCCGTTCCTCGCCGAGCACTGGCGCACGCGCGTCAGCGAAAAGAGCGGCGTGCTGCTGCCGGAAACGCCGACCGTTCTGGTGCTGTACCGCGAGGATTGCCGGTTCATCCTCGATCAGGTGATTCCCCGTCGTGACGCGCCGCGCGCCGATTTCGACCTCGTCCTCGCCAGCCAGCCGTTCCGCCTGCGGGCCGAGACGAGGTTCAAGGCCGAACGCGTGCTCGCCCCGCTGGCGCGCGCGCTGCGCCCTGGCGGCAGGCTGCTCGGCATCCATTCGGCCGGCAACGACCCGGGCCACGAGATCGTCCGCCAGGTTTGGCCCGACGAAGACCCGTTCACCACTCCCGGCAACGCGATGCTCGACGCCGTGCGCGCCGCCCTCGGCGCCGAGGCCGCCGAGTTCACCTTCAAGCCCGCGTCGGGCGAACCCTTGCGCTACCAGATGCACACCCTGCCCGACGAGATCGACAGCGAGGAAGCGCTGATCGGCACCTCGACCCTGCTCGCCGCGTGGAATGCCGCGACTTACGTCGCCCAGATCGAGGACGAGCGCCTCGCCCAGGCGATGACCACGTCGGGCTACCTCGACGCCACCCGCGCCGTACTCAAGAAGCACGGCGCTTTGTGGTTCGACGACGAAAGCTACCTCATCACGCGCAAACGCTAGGCTCGCCGCGCGCGTGGCCCTTGGGGGCCGCGACGGTGCCGACGACAAGGGGGGTCAAGCGGCCTGTTTGACCTCTTGCCGCTTGAGAGCGCGGATGAGGGCCTGGGAGAACGCCGGGATGTCGTCGGGCTTACGGCTCGTGATGAGGTTGCCGTCCTCGACGCATTCCTCGTCGACGACATTCGCGCCGGCGTGCTTGAGGTCGGTGCGGATGGAGGGCCAGCTGGTG
>DATJHD010000360.1:0-4669 GCA_035494275.1 Croceibacterium sp. | reverse complement strand
GTCGAGCAGAACCGTGAGCGGGCGTTCGAACCACGGGTCGCCGAAATCCTCGAGGCCGGTGAATGCGCACGCCTCATGGAGCAGCGTCTGCTTGTCGAGATCGGGCCGCTTCGCGAGCCCAGTCTTGCGCGCGAGCGTCATGGCCGAGTTTAGCGCACCGATAAAACGGGTGCGGCGTGGCGGGGTCATGGCGCGTTCGGTCAAGATGTAGTGTTCCGCAATGGCCCTCCGTGTGCGTTGACTACCCGCCAGCCACCATCGGGTTCCTTCCGGATGGTGGGATGCAGGGGCACCTTGGCCCGCTTGCCAGCCGCCCGGGACCAGCATAGTGCCCGCGGCCATGCACGACCTGCGCGCCATCCGCGAAGACCCAAAGGCGTTCGATGCCGGCCTCAACCGGCGGGGCCTGCCCCCGTATGCCGACACGATCCTGAGTGCCGACAAGCAGCACCGCGACATCTCGACCCGGCTTCAGGAAGTGCAGAGCCGCCGTAACGAAGCATCTAAGTTGATCGGCGCGGCGATGGGCAAAGGCGAAACTGCGACTGCAGAAGCGCTCAAGGCCGAGGTTCTTGACCTGAAAGACGCCCTCCCCGCGTTGGAGGAGGAAGAGCAAGCAGTTGGCGCGGCCCTCGCAAAGATGCTTGCCGCGCTGCCCAACATCCCGCTCGACGAAGTGCCCGACGGCGCCGACGAGACCGCCAACAAGGAACTGGCGCGTTGGGGCCAGCAGCGCAACTTCGCGTTCGATCCGCAGGAGCACGCCGATCTTGGGCCCCCGCTCGGGCTCGATTTCGAGACCGCGGTCGCGATGTCCGGTGCGCGCTTCGCGTTCCTGCGCGGGCAGGTGGCGCGGCTCGAGCGCGCGATCGGGCAATTCATGCTCGACTTCCACACCACCCAGCGCGGCTACCTCGAGTGCAACCCGCCGTTGCTGGTGCGCGACGAGGCGCTGTTCGGCACCGGACAGTTGCCCAAGTTCGCCGACGACCAGTTCCAGACCACCGACGGCCGTTGGCTGATCCCGACCTCCGAAGTCAGCCTGACCAACTCGGTTCGCGAGCAGATCGTCGAGCTGGACCGGCCGATCCGGCTCACCGCCCTCACCCCGTGCTTTCGTTCGGAGGCCGGCGCGGCGGGCAAGGACACGCGCGGGTTCATCCGCCAGCACCAGTTCGAGAAGGTCGAGCTGGTGACGATCTGCAAGCCCGAGGACTGGCAGGCCGAGCACGAACACATGGTCCGCTCGGCCGAGCTGGTGCTCGAGGCACTCGATCTGCCCTATCGGCGAATGCTGCTGTGCGCCGGCGACATGGGCGCGACCGCGAAGAAGACCTACGACCTCGAGGTGTGGCTGCCCGGCCAGGGCGCCTACCGCGAGATCAGTTCGGTCTCGTGGTGCGGCGACTACCAGGCGCGACGGATGAACGCGCGCTACCGCCCGCAGGGGCAGAAGGGCACCGCCCCTTCGACGGGGCTCAGGACAGGCTTCGTGCACACGCTCAACGGCTCGGGGCTGGCGGTCGGGCGCACGCTCGTGGCGGTGCTGGAGAATGGCCAGCAAGCGGATGGCTCGGTCATCGTTCCATCCGCGTTGCTGCCCTATATGGGCGGGATCGACCGGCTCACTCCCCACTCCTGATGCGCATCCTGCTGACCAACGACGACGGCGTCCATGCTCCTGGCCTGGAATTGCTCGAGGCCATCGCCGCGAGGCTGTCGGATGACGTGTGGGTGTGCGCACCGGCTGAGGAGAACTCCGGAGCCGGGCACTCGCTCACGCTGAACTTTCCGGTGCGCTTGCAGCAGTTCGGCGAAAGGCGGTTCGCCGTGAGCGGCACGCCGACCGACGCCGTCAATCTCGCGCTGCGCAAGCTGTTTCCCGACAAGCGACCCGATCTGGTCATCTCCGGCATCAACGGCGGCGAGAACCTGGCCGACGACGTGACCTATTCGGGCACGATCTCCGCCGCGATGGAGGCGGCGCTGGCGGGCATACCGGCGGTGGCGATGAGCCAGGCGATGCGCGAGGCAGGCCACGGCTTCTCGGCTGCCGGCGCATGGGCGGGCAAAGTGCTCGCGCCCCTGATCGATGCCCCGCTCGCCGAACGCTCGGTTATCAACGTCAACTTCCCCGCCCTGCCTGCCGAAGCGGTGAGAGGCATACGTGTCGTCCGTCAGGGCTTCCACGATTACAGCCGCGGATCGCTGGTCGAAGGAGTCGACCCGCGCGGTCGGACGTATTTCTGGTTCGGCCTCGAGGACGTCGAGCACACGCTCGACCATGGCACCGACCTCGAGGCGGTCAACGACGGCTATGTCTCGGTCACGCCGCTCCACCTCGACCTTACCCACCACGCCTCGCTCGGCGCGTTGGCCGAGCGTTACGAAAGCTAGCCGAGCAGGACGAACACCAGCCCGACCGCCGCCATGCCGACGACGAAGTGGCCGGCGTCGATCAGGAACAGCAGCAGCGACTTTCTCTGGTAGAGATAGTTGATGCCCACAGCTGGTGTCATGATCGCCAGGCCGAAGCCTGTTGCCATCATCATTTTCACATGATCGCTCGGTTGCAGGAAAGCGAACAGGTGCCCAAGGGTCAGAACGACGACGAACTCGAGCAGGAAGCACAGGCCGAAGATCAGCGGCATGTTGGCCCCGCTCTTGAGTTGCTCGTTGCTCAGGCCCACTTCTCGCTGCCACACCTTGCCGAACAGCAGCGAATACCAGATCGCTCCGACCAAGAAGAATGCCACCGTGCCGAGCACAACGGCCAGCCAGTTGATATCCATATGACCTCCCCCGCCGATCGAACCACCCTCACCCTAGCGCAACGGCCGCGTTGCGTGTAGGGGCGCCGCCATCGTGACAATCGAAATCGCAACGCGTCGCTCCATTCCGGAGGCGACTGTGATCGGCCCGCAGAAGCGTGTCGGGATGGTTTCGCTCGGCTGCCCCAAGGCGCTGGTCGATTCCGAGCGTATCCTCACGCGCCTGCGCGCCGACGGCTATGCCATGAGCCCCGATTACGCGGGCGCGGACGTGGTGCTGGTAAACACCTGCGGCTTTCTCGACAGCGCCAAGGAGGAGAGCCTGGAGGCCATCGGCGAAGCCATCGCCGAGAACGGCCGGGTGATCGTCACCGGCTGCATGGGGAAGGACGCCGACGTCATCCGCGCCCGCTTCCCTGAAGTCCTCGCGGTTACCGGCGCACACCAGTACGAGCAGGTCGTCGCGGCTGTTCACGAGGCGGCTCCGGCGACCCAGGGTCCGTTCGTCGACCTGATCCCGCAGCCCGTCGCGCTGCGAAGCGACGGCGCAGACCAAATGGTCAAGCTCACGCCGCGTCACTACAGCTACCTCAAGATCTCGGAGGGCTGCAATCATTCCTGCGCGTTCTGCATCATCCCCCACCTGCGCGGGAAGCTTGCAAGCAGGCGGGTCGATGCCGTCCTGCGCGAAGCCGAAAAGCTGGTCGCGGGGGGGACGAGGGAACTGCTGGTCATCAGCCAGGACACCAGCGCTTACGGCGTCGACATCCGCCACGAGGAGCGCATGTGGCGCAGCCACCCGGTGCGGGCCCACATGACCGATCTCGCCCGCGAGCTCGGCCAGCTGCGAACGCCGGAGGGCGAGGTGCCCTGGGTGCGGCTGCACTATGTCTATCCGTACCCCCACGTCGACGCCGTGATCCCGCTGATGGCCGAAGGGTTGCTCACCCCTTATCTCGACATCCCGTTCCAGCACGCGAGCCCCAGGGTGCTCCAGGCGATGAAGCGGCCGGCAAACGAGGCGAAGGTGCTCGAACGCATTCGCTCCTGGCGCAAGATCGTCCCCGACCTCACCATCCGTTCGAGTTTCGTCGTCGGCTTTCCGGGCGAGACCGAGGACGATTTTCGCTACCTTCTGGATTGGCTCGAGGAAGCCCGGCTCGACCGTGTCGGGGCGTTCCGCTTCGAGCCGGTCGAAGGCGCGGCCGCCAATACCCTGTCCGATCCGGTGCCCGACGAGATCAAGCAAGAGCGCTATGCCCGGATCATGGAAGTGACCGAGCGGATCAGCGCGGCAAAGCTCCAGGCAAAAATCGGCCGAACCCTCGCCGTCCTGGTCGACGAGGTCGGCGAACCGGACGAGGACGGCGACATCGGCGCCACCGCCCGCAGCCAGGCCGATGCGCCCGAGATCGACGGGCAGGTCTTCCTGCGCAACGTTCCCGTATCGCTAAAACCCGGAGACTTCGCCCAGGTCCTCGTCGAGGACGCCGACACTCACGACTTGTTCGGCGTCCTCGCCTGAAGGCGGCTTAATCGCAGCGAACCTCGCCCTGGTCGACCGCGGTGCCAAGGGCTGCGCCACCGGCCGCGCCGATTATCGTGCCGAGCGTCTTGGAGCCGCCCGGCGCGATGATGTTGCCCAGCACGCCGCCGGCAATGCCGCCGACGATCAGGCCGGTCGTGCCGTCGCTGCGGCGGCAGTAATACCGCCCATCCTGTCCGCGATAGACGCGGTCGTTGGCGGAGAGCCTGTACTCGCGATAGCGCGGATCGGACCTGTAATAGCGGTCGGCGTAGTAGCCGTTGTAGCGCGGATCGGGGTTGTTCCAGTCATAACGGCCATAGCGATCGTAATAGGCCCGATCGTAGTAGCCGTAGGGGCTGGCAAAGCCGAC
>DATJHD010000359.1:0-6914 GCA_035494275.1 Croceibacterium sp. | reverse complement strand
GATCGAACTCGACATCGCCGACTTCGGCGCGCGCGCCAAGGAAGGGACGCTGACGATGGACGACATGAAGGGCGGGACCTTCACGATCTCCAACGGCGGGGTGTTCGGCAGCCTGATGTCGACGCCGATCGTCAATCCGCCGCAAGCCGCCGTGCTCGGCCTGCACCGGATCGAGGATCGCCCCGTCGCTCGCGATGGCCAAGTCGTCATTCGCCCGATGATGTACGTCGCGCTGACCTACGACCACCGCCTGATCGACGGCCGCGAGGCGGTGACGGCGCTCAAGATCATCAAGGAAGCGATCGAGGATCCGATGCGGATGCTGATCGACCTGTGAGGGTTCATGACTGATCGAACTTACGACTACGACGTCCTCGTCATCGGCGCCGGTCCCGGCGGATACGTAGCGGCGATCCGCGCGGCGCAGCTCGGGCTGAAGACCGCCTGCGCCGAGAGCCGCGAGACGCTCGGCGGCACGTGCCTCAATGTCGGCTGCATCCCCTCGAAAGCGATGCTGCACGCGTCGGAATACTTCGAGGCGGCGGCCGGCGGGGCGATGGCGAAGATGGGGGTCGAGGTCACGCCGAAGCTCAACCTGGAGGCGATGCACGGCCAGCGGGTCGACGCGGTCAAGCAACTCACCGGCGGGATCGAGTTCCTGTTCAAGAAGAACAAGGTCACCTGGCTCAAGGGCCGCGCCAGCTTCACCGATGCCCACGTCGTCAAGGTCGGCGACCAGAGCGTCAGCGCGAGGAACGTCGTCATCGCGACAGGCTCGTCGGTCACTCCTCTGCCCGGCGTCGAAGTCGATAATGCGAAAGGCGTGGTCGTTGATTCGACCGGCGCGCTGGAACTCGCGAGTGTGCCGAAGAAGCTGGTGGTCATCGGCGGCGGCGTGATCGGGCTCGAGCTCGGCAGCGTCTGGCGGCGGCTCGGCGCAGAAGTCGTGTGCGTCGAGTTCCTCGACCAGATCCTCCCCGGCATGGATGCCGACGTGCGCAAGGAAGCGAACAGGATCTTCAAGAAGCAGGGTTTCGAGTTCCGCCTCTCCACCAAGGTCACCGGCGTGACGGTCAAGGGCAAGAAGGCGACGCTGACGCTCGAACCGGCGGCGGGCGGAAAGAGCGAGACCCTCGAGGCCGACTGCGTGCTGGTCTCGATCGGACGTCGTCCGAACACCGACGGGCTGGGCCTCGAAGCGATCGGCCTCGAACCCAACAAACGCGGCCAGATCGAGACTGACGAAGATTTCCGCACGAAGGTCGACGGCGTGTGGGCGATCGGCGACGTGATCCCCGGCCCGATGCTCGCCCACAAGGCCGAGGACGAAGGCATCGCCGTCGCCGAGAACATCGCCGGCGAGACCGGCATCGTGAACCACGCGGTGATCCCCAGCGTCGTTTACACCATGCCCGAGATCGCTGGTGTCGGCCTGACCGAAGAGCAGGCTAAGGAGCGTGGCGAGATCAAGGTGGGCAAGTTCCCGATGCTCGCCAACAGCCGCGCCAAGACCAACCACGAGCCCGACGGCTTCGTGAAGGTGATCGCCGACGCCAGGAGCGACCGCGTGCTCGGCGTCTGGATCATCGCTACGGTCGCCGGGACGATGGTCGCCGAAGCCGCGCTGGCGATGGAATTCGGCGCCACCAGCGAGGACATCGCCTACACCTGCCACGCCCACCCGACGCATTCCGAAGCGATCAAGGAAGCCGCGATGGCCGTGCAGGGCAAGCCGATTCATGTCTAGGGTTGCCCCCCGAATATTCGTCATCCTCGCGCGCGCGGCCACCCAGCGGAAGGAAAGGGGTTCGCCGCGCTCAATTGCCCTGGATCCCCGCTTGCACGGGGATGACGTGGTTGGGCGTCATGCCTAGGGACGGCCAATGACCCTGCGCCCGTTCCATCTCGCCTTCCCGGTGCGCGACCTGGCAGAGGCGCGAGCGTTCTGGGGCGGAATAATAGGCTGTCCGGAAGGACGCAGCGCCGAGGGTTGGGTCGATTTCGACTTCTACGGCCACCAGATCGTCGCGCACCACGTCGACGCGCCGGCGGCCGAATCGCGCAACCCGGTCGATGGCCACGACGTGCCCGTGCCACACTTCGGCATCGTCCTGGAGATGGCTGACTGGCAGGCCCTCGCCGAGCGCCTCACCGCAGCCGGAACCGAATTCGTCATCGAACCGCACGTGCGTTTCAGGGGACATCCTGGCGAGCAGGCGACGATGTTTTTTCGCGACCCCTCCGGCAACGCGATCGAAATGAAAGCCTTCGCCGACCTCGCGCAGCTGTTCGCGACGGATTGACGATGGGCGCGGCCGTCCCCGCCCTGCCTCCGCTGCTCGATCTTGCCGGCACGGCCGTATTCGCGCTCACCGGCGCGCTTGTCGCCGCGCGGCTCCGGTTCACTTTCGTCACAGTGTGCTTCTTTGCCCTCGTCACGGGCGTTGGCGGAGGCACGGTGCGCGACCTGCTGATCGGCGTGCGGCCGTTCTGGCTGGCCGACCAATGGGTCGCCGCGGTGATCCTCGGCGTCGCGCTGCTCGCCTGGTTCACGCCGCGCAGATGGTGGGACCGCCGCCTGCTCGAATGGGCCGATGCGGCCGGGCTCGCGGCCTATTCCGTGCTCGGCACCGCCAAAGCGCTGGCGTTCGGAGTCGAACCGCTGCCGGCCGCGATTCTCGGCGTGATCAGCGGCTGCGTCGGGGGCATCATCCGCGACGTCCTGGCCGGGGTGCCGTCGATCCTGATGCGACCTGAGCTCTACGTCACGGCTGCCGCGCTTGGCGCGGTGCTGTGTGCCAGCGGCAGTCTCCTGCCCCTTCCGCAAGGTCTCGTCTGGGCCGTGGCCGCGCTCGCGGCGTTTGCGTTGCGCGGCGCGGCCCTGACCTGGCAGCTCGAGCTGCCGCCCTATTCGCGAGAGCCCTAGCCGCTAGACGGCTTGGCCGAAGTCCGGCGCCTGCGAGGTGTCGTAACGCCCGTCATCCTGCCCCCGGGCCGGGGCGTTGTCAGGCGCGTGGGACTGTGAATTGTCGCCATGCCATTGCGGACGAGCGTCGGCCGGCAACGGCGGATCGTCGCCCCCGCCGGACGGCGTCGCCCCGTCATCCGGAACTTGCCGTGGCCTGTCATGGGAACGGTCATTCGGTGAAGCAGCGTCGGCCCGAGAACCCGCGACGCGCACGTTCTCGACACGCCCATCGTTACCGATGAGGCAGGCAAAGTCGCGACCGTTCGCGAGCACGCCGGAAACGGTCCAGCCGTCGCGTCCGCGCGTCACCTCGTCAACCGAATCCACCCGGTCACGCCCGCGTTCGACGGCATCGACGCAGGTATCCGCGGTGCGGTCGAGGGCGACGTCCGGGTCCGCTTGATCGTAGCTGTAGCCTTGGCGGTCGACCGGCACGGTTGGCGGCGCCGGTTCATCGCGATCGCGCTTGCTGGCGGCACTCGCAACGGCGGCAATCCCGCCGAGAATGACCGCTCCGGCGATGACATCTCCGGCGTCGATCCGGTCATAATGCCGCCAATGATGCCAGCGGTGCTCGCGCGCCGCAGCGGGCATCGCGGCCATGGAAAAAGCCGCGGCGAGCGCGCTCGCTGCGGCAAAGCGATTGATCCGGCCCATTCCAGGCGTCCTCATTTGCGGCACGGCCCCTGCCGCACCCCTCCGAGGAACAAGCTAGGCGGCCCAGGCTTGCATGAGCCTGAACCGCCTTGCTTAATGCACAGATCTGTCAGCGCAGTCCGCGAATTCCGCTGAAGCGGAGATCGACGACCCGGCCGTAGCGCACCTGGCAGGTGAACTTGCCGGCATCATAACCGCGATAACGGTTGTTCCATCCTCGCCAGTCGTTGTTCCACCCGCGGTTCCAGTAAGGATTGCGGGTGTTCACCGCGATACGGCCTTCGACCTTGTAACCGGTGGCCTTGCGATCGATGTCGCGGATATCGGTCACTTTTGCATTGCCGCCGTAGGAATAGCGGTTTGCCGACCGCTCCGCCGCATAGACGCACTGCTCGACGGCGCTTCTGGGATCGCCGAAGCGATCGTATCCACGATAGCGATAGTCGGCGACGCGGTAATTGTCGTGGCTCGCGGCCGATGCCACGGCGGCAATGCCTCCGAGCACCAGCGCGCCGGCGACCACGTCGCCGGTCGAAATCCCGTCGTGGCGGTCGTAGTCCCGCGCCATGGCGGGGGCGGCAGAAGCCATTGCCACGGCACCGGCGGCAACTGTTCCGACCAGGGCTTTCGTAAGGGTCTTCATGGTCCATGCCTTTCGTGTTCCAGGGCGACATCGCCCTTTGCAACCGCGGTTATGAACGACCGTCAGTGAGGCGAGGCTGAACTTTCGTGACAGCCTTCGTTCATAGACTCGCATAGTTATATGAACGATGTCGACCGTGTCCCAGCTCGGGGACTCCGCAGGCCATGCGCCGCCGGTCTTGAAGCCAGGTTATTGAATTTGCTTGAAAGTGCCGGACCTAACTTTCGGCATCTTATGCGCGATTGGCGAGGGGTCTATTCGGCCGAGGGACAAGACGGGGGGATTTCACCTGGTAGGGCGTTTCATCCGTAACGAGCTCGGCAACTCCGCATCCGAATATGCGCTGATCATCGGTGCCCTCGGCCTGACGATCGTTGCCGGCAACGCGGCGATGAGCCTCGTCCTGCGTTCGCAGATGTCGAACCAGGTCAATGCGATCGGGGCGGACTCGGTTTCCGTGCCGGCGCCATCGCCGGCACCGGCACCTGCGCCAGGTCCCTCGCCCACTCCCACTCCGAAGCCGACACCGAGTCCCTCACCAACACCCAGTCCCTCACCAACACCCAGTCCCTCACCGACACCCAGTCCCTCACCGACACCCAGTCCCTCACCGGCACCGAGTCCCTCACCCAGCCCCTCGCCGTCACCGACGCCGTGTCCACCGAAGAATCCGCACTGCCCGGCTTGAGGCGGGCCCCGGCGCACACCCGAACTTAACGACGCTTCTCAACGCTCGCTCAGCCGAACCGGGTCTATGCTCTAGACATGAACAGGACTGTCGAACGCCGGCCCGACCACTTCGGGCGCAACGGCAAGCTTCTCAGAAGGCGTCCCCGCGCGCCCTTGCAGCTCAGGAAGGCCTGGATCCTGCCTGACGCGCGCGAGGCCAAATCGCGCGCCTGAGGGGACGCGTTGCCCGGCCACGAAAAGGGCCGCCAACCGGCGGCCCCTCGTCATTGGTGCTGAATTCCGTTGCGCGGTGCGCAGGCGCAAGAGCGCCCTCAGGCCTCGGCGTACTCATCCTCGGTGAGCACCGGGCCGCTGTCCTGGCCCTTGGCCTCGGGATCACGGTCGACGAGCTCGATATAGGCGATCGGCGCCGCGTCGCTGGCGCGAATACCGGCCTTGATAATGCGGGTGTAACCGCCCTCCCGGCCCGCATAACGCTCGGCAAGGACTTCGAACAACTTCTTCTCTTGCGCCTCATCCATGAGGCGGCTGTGGGCCAGGCGGCGGTTCGAGAGGCCGCCGCGCTTGGCCAGCGTCACCAGCTTCTCGACGTAAGGCCGCAGTTCCTTGGCCTTGGCCGTGGTGGTGAGGATCTGCTCGTGCTTGATCAGCGCCGCGGCGAGATTGCGCAGGAGCGCGGCCCGGTGGCCGGACTTGCGTTGCAGCTTGCGGCCGGAAATGCCGTGCTTCATGGTCCAAGTACTCCGTTCGTAAGGGGCCCGTGTCAGGTAGCCCGGTCCTGGCGGCCATCAAGGGTCGCCACCCATCACCCGCGAGGCCGATCAGCCGAGCAGTTCCTGCTCCAGCTTCTTGGCCATCTCCTCGATATTCTCCGGCGGCCAGCCGGGGATATCCATGCCCAGGCGCAAGCCCATGCTGGACAGCACTTCCTTGATCTCGTTGAGCGACTTGCGGCCGAAGTTCGGGGTGCGCAGCATCTCGGCCTCGGTCTTCTGCACCAGGTCGCCGATATAGATGATGTTGTCGTTCTTCAGGCAATTCGCCGAACGGACCGACAGCTCGAGCTCGTCGACCTTCTTGAGGAGGTAACGATTGAGCTGATTGGCGTCGCTCTCTTCGGGCTTCGCGGCCATCCCAATCATCGTCGGCACCGCCTGCGGCACGCCGTCCTCGAAGTGGACGAACAGCGTCAGCTGGTCCTGCAGGATGCGCGCGGCATAGGCCACCGCATCTTCCGGCGTGACCGTGCCGTCGGTCTCGACCGTCAGGCTGAGCTTGTCGTAGTCGAGCTCCTGCCCGACGCGGGCGTTCTCGACCTTGTAGCTCACCTGGCGCACGGGCGAGTACAGGCTGTCGACCGGAATCAGGCCGATCGGCGCGTCGACCGGGCGGTTGCTGACCGCGGGGACGTAACCCTTCCCCGTGTCGGCGGTGAGCTCCATGTTGAGCGTCGCGCCGTCGTCGAGGTGGCAGATCACGAGGTCCTTGTTCATCACCTCGATGTCGCCCGAGACGGCAATATCGCCGGCGGTGACTTCGCCCGGGCCGGTGGCGGACAGCTGCAGGCGCTTGGGGCCTTCGCCTTCCATCTTCAGCGCGATCTGCTTCACGTTAAGCACGATGTCGGTGACGTCCTCGCGGACGCCCGCGAGGCTCGAGAACTCGTGCAGCACGTTCTCGATCTTGATCGAGGTGATCGCGGCGCCCTGCAGGCTCGACAGCAGCACGCGGCGCAAAGCGTTGCCGAGCGTCAGGCCGTAACCGCGCTCGAGCGGCTCGGCGACGAACGTCGCCTTGCGCCGCTTGTCGCCGCCTTCCCTGACTTCGAGGCTGTTGGGTTTCTTGAGTTCCTGCCAGTTCTTGGTGTTGACGGACATGGACTTCCCCTAAAGGTGTTTCACTGGCGGCAGCGGCCGCGGAGCGCTGGGAGCGCCGCGGCCGATGCGAATTGCTGTT
>DATJHD010000358.1:0-6173 GCA_035494275.1 Croceibacterium sp. | reverse complement strand
GCCGACGCCAACTGGCTGATCAAGGCGCTCGACCAGCGGCAGAAGACGATCCTCAAGGTGGCGAGCGAGATCGTCAAGCAGCAGGATGGGTTCTTCCGCAAGGGCGTCTCGCTGCTGCGCCCGCTGACGCTGCGCGCGGTGGCCGACGCGATCGAGATGCACGAATCCACGGTCAGCCGGGTGACCAGCAACAAGTACCTGCATTGCGACCGCGGGATGTTCGAGCTGAAGTACTTCTTTACGAGCGGCGTCGCCTCGGCCGACGGCGAAGGCGCGGTCTCGGCCGAAGCGGTCAAGGCCCAGATCCGCGCGCTGTGCGATGCCGAGGATCCGTCCGACATCCTGTCCGACGACCAGCTGGTCGACCTGCTGAAGGAGAAGGGCTTCGACCTCGCCCGCCGCACGGTCGCCAAGTACCGCGAGGCGATCGGCATCGGCTCGTCGGTGCAGCGCCGGCGGCAGAAGAAGCTGAGGATGGCTGGCTAGGCGCCGGCGCGGGTGTGGCACGAAAGACTCATGTCGCGCGTTAACCTTTTACACCAATTATTAACCTTTTTCGTTGAGACCTCGCTTGGTTAATACCGGGCAACTCCTCTTACCGGGGTGTTACCGAAAGGTTGTGAAGGGGCATATCCGATGCGCGTGCTGCTGATCGAGGACGAGCCGACGACCGCCAAGGCGATCGAGCTCATGCTCACGACCGAGGGCTTCAACGTCTACTCGACCGATCTCGGCGAGGAGGGCCTGGACCTCGGCAAGCTGTATGACTACGACATCATCCTGCTCGATCTGAACCTGCCCGACATGCACGGATACGACGTGCTCAAGAAGCTGCGCGTCGCCAAGGTGCAGACGCCGGTGCTGATCCTTTCGGGCATCAGCGAGATGGATTCGAAGGTCCGCGCTTTGGGCTTCGGCGCCGACGATTACGTCACCAAGCCGTTCCACCGCGACGAGCTGGTCGCTCGCATCCACGCCGTGGTGCGCCGCTCGAAGGGTCATTCGCAATCGGTCATCCGCACCGGCAAGCTCGCCGTGAACCTCGACGCCAAGACGGTCGAGGTCGACGGCGCCCGCGTGCACCTGACCGGCAAGGAATACGCCATGCTGGAGCTCCTCTCGCTGCGCAAGGGCACCACGCTGACGAAGGAAATGTTCCTCAACCACCTCTACGGCGGCATGGACGAGCCCGAGTTGAAGATCATCGACGTGTTCATCTGCAAGCTGCGCAAGAAGCTGTCGAGCGCGTGCGGCGGCGAGAACTACATCGAGACCGTGTGGGGCCGCGGCTACGTGCTGCGCGACCCGGGCGAAGAGGCGGAAGCCGCCTGACGGATTTCCCGGGTTCTCCTGGACGGGACGGGCCCGCTTCCTTCGAGGGAGCGGGCCTTTTTCGTGGCGCCGCGCAGCCTATGCGCCCGCGTTGATCTCCCACAGGTCGACCGTTCCCGGCGACCGCCGCAAGGTGCACAAACGGGCGCCGTTGCGCCACAACTCGGCGGTGCGGCCGCGGCGCTCCCTTTGCGCGAAATAGAGCGCCTGCGCCGAATCGGGCGCTTCGAACTCGATTTCCTTGGCAACGCCGAATCCGTCCTCGGCGTACTTGAGGCGATAAGTGCTCTTCATGCCGGGGCCCTCCAGGTTGCGCGGGGGTGGATTCGGCCGACTCGGGAACTGGCTTTTGTGTTGCCGGAACAACAACCTAATGGCCAATCGCGGCCTTGCGCATTAACCTTTATAAGCAAAATCGGTGGAAATTGCGCGGATCAAGCGTTGACACGCCCCGCCTGCAAGACCGTCAGCGACGGCGATGCTGCAGCCGTTTGGCCACAGCCGCGATCGTGTACGGCGCGCCGATCAGCAGCGCGCGATAGATCAGCACGGCCATAAGGCTAGTGAGGCTGACGTAAGGCAGGCTCGCAACCGTCGTCACCGCTGTCCAGCCGAGCACGATGATCGCGATCGCCTTTACCTCGCGCTCGCCGATGCGCCCCGACCGCCAGCCGAGGACGGCAGAGACGATGACGGCGGCTAGTTCCAGCAATCCCATGGCTCATCCCCCATGCAGCGGTGCTTGCTTCGTGTCGTTCGAGCGGTCCTTGTCCGGCAGCTTGCGGTCGGGATCGACGGTCGCGCTGACGACCGTCTTGCCGGACGGGATCGTGACTTGGGTTGACGCACTGCGGATCCAGCTTTCCGCCGGTAGCCGGAAGTCCTCGTGGCTTCCGTCGGCGAAGGCGACCCGCAACGTCGCCGGCAGCACGAGTCGGTCAAGGCTCGCAAGCGTGATGGTCGTGCCGTCCTTGCCGGCCCTGATGGCATCGACCGCTAGGTCGAGCGTCCAGTTGCGGGCGAACCACCCGCGCCAGAAGTACGACAGGTCCTCCCCCGCCGCGCTGTCCATCGCGCGGAAGAAATCGGCAGGCTTGGGGTGCTTGAAAGCCCAAGCGCTCACGTAGCGGCGGAACGCCGGATCGAACCGCTCGGGCCCGAGAATCTGCTCGCGCAGCAGCACCAGGCCGAAGGCGGTTTTGAAGTAGGAGATCGAGTGGGCGTATCCGGGGGGTATCGAATCCGCCCGGGTCATGATCGGCGGCGCGTCCGGATCGGCCAGGAGCGGCACGATCTCGTCCGCCGGGTTGCCGCCGCCGGGCGCGTATTCTGGATCGCGCTTGGGCGCATATTCGCCGTGGTTGAAGTCGTCGGATTGGTAGATGTCGATGAAGGTGTTGAAGCCCTCGTCCATCCACGCGTCGCGCCGTTCGTCGGACCCGACGGTCATCGGGAACCAGCTGTGGCCGATCTCGTGGGCGGTGTAGAGGAACAGGGTCGCGCCCTCGTGCTTGAAGTCGTCGAACGCGAGCGCGGGATATTCCATCGAGCTGACCGGCCCGCCGACGTTGACCGCGGCCGGCCAGGGATAGGCGAACCAGCGGCGCGAGAAATTCTCGACCGCGTCCTTGAGGTATTCGGTCGAGCGGCCCCAGCCTGCGCGGCCCGCGCTTTGCGCCGGGTAGACCGACATCGCCAGCGCCGACTTGCCATCGGGCAGGTTGATCCGCGCGGCATCCCACACGAAGGCGGATGACGCGGCGAAGGCGACATCACGGGTGTGGGCCATGTGGAAATGCCACGTCCGCATGGTGCCGGAATTCGCGCCGGTCGCCGGCTGGCCGATCTCCTCCGGCGAGCGGATCATCACCGTCGAATCGCTCGTGCGCGCCTTCGCCAGACGCTCGCGCTGGCGAGTGGTGAGGACGTCCTGCGGGTTCACCAGTTCGCCGCTGCCGACGACGATCATGCCGGCGGGCGCAGTGATGAAGTAATCGAAATCGCCGTATTCGAGGTAGAACTCCTGCCCCAGGTAAGGCGCCGTGTCCCAGCCGCGGATGTCGTCGTAGACGCACAGGCGCGGATACCACTGGGCGATGTCGTAGATCGCCCCGTCCTTGGTGCTCATCCAGCCCATTCGCCCGCCCCATGGGCCGGGAATCGCGAAATGCCACGCGATGCGCAGGCGGACTTTCGCGCCCCTGCCGGCGAGCGGCGCCGGCAACGACACGCGCATGCGCGTGTCGCTGACAAGGTATGGCGCCATGACGAACCTGCCGCCCCGCTCGACTTCGACCTTGTCGAGCACAATGCCCGCGCTCGTTCCGCGCTGGGGCGTGCCGCTGGCGAAAGCGCCGCGGCTGCCCGGCCGGTAGATGTTCTGGTCGAGCTGCAGCCACAGCTCCTCGAGCGTGTCGGGACTGTTGTTGGTGTAGGTGACGGTCTCGTCGCCGGAGAGCGACGGCGCCGCAGCATCGGGATGCAGCGTGGCGTGGATCGCGTAGTCGGCCCGGTTCTGCCAGTACTGCGGCCCGGGCAAGCCGTTCGAAGAGCGATAGACGTTGACCGCCTGTTCCATCGGGAACGGCGCGAACGCGGCGCGCGGATCGTACTGCGCAAGAGCGGGCCCGGACGCGGCGACAAGCGCGGCGCAGGTCAGCCATCGCCAGGCGGCGCCGGGCCAGCGTGCGTCGCAAAACGTCATCCCCTTGCGCGATCTCCAGTTGGCGAGAGGCCGGTGACCCCCGCAGGCGACGTGCCACGTCGGGCAAAGCGCGGTCAACCCGGGCGTCGACGCACTGGACAGCCACGCCTCGCCGGTTCTAGCGCGCCCGCCCATGACCGCGCACAGATCCGGCGATCCGACGACGCTCAACAGGCTCTACGGCCGCGGCCAGGGGCGCCCGCTGCGCAAGGGACAGCAGGCGCTGCTCGAGAGCCTGTTGCCGCAGATCGGCGTGCCTGCAGAAGGGCCGGTCACCGCCGAGCGACTGTTCGGCTTTGCACGGCCGTTGCATTTCGAGATCGGCTTCGGCGGCGGCGAGCATCTTGCCGCCCGCGCCGACATGCTGCCCGACCACGGTTTCATCGGGGCCGAGCCGTTCGTCAACGGCGTGGCCCAGGCGCTGGTTCACGTCAGTGGCGATGGGGGACGCCATCCGCCCTTGCCCAACGTCCGCCTGCACCACGGCGATGCGCTGCAGGTCCTGCGGCGGGTGCCGGACGGGGCGCTGTCGTTCCTCTACCTGCTCCATCCCGATCCGTGGCCGAAGGCGCGCCACGCCAAGCGGCGGATGATGAACGACGGCCCGCTCGAGCTGTTCGCGGCAAAGCTCAGGCATGGTGGAGAGTTCCGATTCTCGACCGACCACCCGGTGTACCTGCGCCACGCGCTCATGGTCATGCGGCGGCACACGGCGCGGTTCGAGTGGCTCGTCGAGGGGCCGCAAAGCTGGCAGCGGCGCCCGGGCGGCTGGCCGCAAACGCGCTACGAGGCCAAGGCCCGGCGGCTCGGGCACGAGGTCTGGTATATGAGATATCGCCGGACGGACGCGAAATGAACCCGAAACCTCATGACCCGCTCGTGATATATTGCTTAAAAATCAATAGGTGGGGCGGTTTTTTTGGGCGGTGATTGGGTGGGAGTGATTACCCGATCTTCGCGCAACCCGTTTGCGCTGATCGCCAATGTGGGCGAAGATTGTGCTGGCGCCGTGCAATTTGTTCGCCCCGAGCGTCTCGAGGCCGTCATCGACAGCGAAGGCGGCGATATCGCCTGGCTGGAAGAAGCGGAAATCGCAACCCGCATCCGGCAGCTTCGCGAGGATCAATCGGCCTGGCGCCTGCCAGCCGACACCGGGCAGTTCAGCCTGGCCGGCGCCCAGCCGAAGACGGCACTTCTCCTTCTGGACGGTCGATGGGGCGTACCGTCCGGACGCACGCCGACGATTGGGGTTCACGCAGAATGCCGTATCGCAGCGTGTTCTCGCGATGGCCGAGGCATTGCCCGCCGCCGCGGAAGGCGTCCGGCGGCAGA
Organism: Croceibacterium sp.; assembly: GCA_035494275.1. Classification (GTDB taxonomy): domain Bacteria; phylum Pseudomonadota; class Alphaproteobacteria; order Sphingomonadales; family Sphingomonadaceae; genus Croceibacterium_B. Next base: position 805 of record DATJHD010000358.1, on the reverse strand, counting down.
TGCGCGAAAACGGATTGACCCATCCCATTGTCGATCGGCTGGTCGACCGCCTGAGCGAACACGCAGCGAAGTGTGCGAGGCTGTTTGCCTTGGCGCGGTGAGATCGACGAACTGCGCGTCGGCAGTCCGATCACGGGGCGGCGGGAACACCCCTGCTTCAACCATCCGCCGAGCTTCTCGGCGATGGACCGGTCGACTTCGCGGCGACTTCAAGAAAAGGCCGCTCCCGCCGCGATCTCAATCAGATCGACCGCGATGCGCGGATGGATCGCGCCCGCGCGGTGATGCGGCCAGATCTGGAAGCGATTGGTGCGAGCCCAAGCGCCTAGGAATGTCGCGATCTCGGTCCGTCACCGGCTGGTCGCACGGGCGCTCGGTCGGCGGGGAAGCGCACGGGTGCTGATGACGCGCCCAGTCATCGAGCGGCTCTGCGGGAAGGGTGAGGGGAGGGTGGCCCGGGACGGGTGGCCCTTCCCTTCCCTCCCCTCACCCCTCCCGCAAGGGGAGGCCTGGCTAGGCGGCGGATTGCAACGCCTGGACGTCGGCGGCGCCGAGCAGCTTGCCGCCGATCGCCCAATCGCCCTGAGCGATCTCGTTGATCTTGACCCAGGTCTTGTCGCGCAGCTTTTCGCCCTCGACGGCGATCATCGCTTCGGTGACGCCTTCGATCATTTCGCGCTTCTCGTCGGCAGTGAAGACGTCCTTGATGACGTCGATGGTCACGAGCGGCATTGTCTCATTCTCCTGTGCTGGGACCGGCCAGTGGCGGCCGATGCGCCTCCTTTAGAGGGGGCTGCGCCGGCAT
>DATJHD010000357.1:0-2810 GCA_035494275.1 Croceibacterium sp. | reverse complement strand
CGGCCTTGTCGTCTCACCGGACAGGATCGGGGAAACCCGATCATGTTGATGCGGCGCCCGCGGGCGGGGCTCGTAACTCAGCCCCCGGGAGGCCCTGGCCAGCCGTCCGCCGGCATTACGACCGGCTGCCTTGAATGGCTGCACGTGACGGCGACGACGGAGCGGTGGCCACCGCTCCCGAACGAGGCTCCCTTTGAAGGGGGAGTCTGTCGCTGCACGGAAGCACGGCTCAAGGGGACACAAAACGCCGCAGGTGGAGCGCCGGAAGGCGCGTTCCTCCGATCGCAAGGAGGAACGGGACGATCGTAAGACGTCCCACCCGGATGGTCTCGCCGGCTATCCATCGGGAGCCTCGCAAGCTCCCGCGTCTGCCGGCGCTCCGCTCCCCTCGATCGGGAGCGAAGAATTGCAATTGGGACTGCGGCGTACCCGGCGCCGACCAAAGAACACGGGCGATGGCGCATGCCTGCCTCTCACGTCACCCTGAGGTGCGAGCGAAGCGAGCCTCGAAGGGTCTCTGAGTCTGAGGTCCTTCGAGGGCCGCTTCGCGGCCACCTCAGGACGACGGATGGTGAAGCCGGCGATGGCGCAGTGGCTCGGGGGCTTTGCCGTCTCGCGCCTCAGGACGACGAGTGACCCGCTACGACATCGCTTCGAGCTCTTCGTCGCTCAGATGGCCGGGCACGATGGCGACGGTGATCGGGAACGTGCCGGACGATTTGGCGACGCTGGTGACGAGAGGGCCGGGGCCCTCCTTGCCGGAGTCGGCGGCGAGCACGAGGATGCCGATGTCGTCGTCCTCCTCGATCAATTTGAGCATCTCGGCGGCCGGCTCGCCTTCGCGCACGACGCGATCGGGCGCGATCTTGGCCACCTCGCGCACGCGCTTGGAATATTTGTCGAGCGCGGCGTTCGCCGCCTCGATCTGCTCGGCCTTCATGATGTCGGCGACGCCGAGCCATTGCTGGTTGCGCTCGCCGGGTTCTATGACGCGCAGCATGACGATCTGCGACTGCGTGCGCGCGGCGCGCTTGGCCGCCCAGAACACGGCGCGGTCGCATTCCTCGGTGTCGTCGATGACGACGAGATATTTACGCTTGTGGCCGGCTTCGTTGCTGCGGCGTCGCGTGCTCATTCTCGCCCCTGCCGTGCGCGCGGGAACAAGGCGCACGACGCCAAGGGTGGCACGACAGGAGCCGCGCTTACAAGCGGGTGGGACTCTTGCCCGGATGCTGCGCTGCTGATCCGGGGCCATACCAATGTTGAAGATTGTGACGGTCCCGGGTCTGCGTCGCAGCATTCCATGCTGCGCCGCGCCCGGGACACCGGCGCTCTATCGCCGGACGAAGCCGACGATGTCCTTCACGGCCTTCATGGTATCGGCGGCGATGACGCGGGCGCGGTCTGAGCCTTCGGCGAGGATGCCGTCGATATAGACCGGATCCTTGACCAGCTTCTTCATTTCCGCGCCGATCGGCCCGAGCTTGGCGACCGAGAGATCGACCAGCGCAGATTTGAAGGTCGAGAACTGCGCGCCGCCGAACTCGCCGAGCACGGCCGCCTTGGTCGTGTTGTTCAGCGCGGCGTAGATGCCGACGAGGTTGTCGGCCTCGGGGCGCGTGTCGAGCCCCTTCTCCTCGCTGGGCAGCGGCTCCGGATCGGTCTTGGCCTTGCGGATCTTCTGCGCGATGGCGTCGGCGTCGTCGGTGAGGTTGATGCGCGAATAATCCGACGGCTCGGATTTGGACATCTTCCTGGAACCGTCGCGCAGCGACATGACCCGCGTCGCCGGGCCCTGGATAACCGGCTCGGGCAGCGGGAAGAAGGCGTCGCCATAGCCGTGCGACGCGATCGCCGCGCCGTAATCGTTATTGAACTTCATCGCAATGTCGCGCGAGAGTTCGAGATGCTGCTTCTGGTCCTCGCCGACCGGCACGTGCGTCGCGCGGTAGACGAGGATGTCGGCGGCCATCAGGTTCGGATAGGCATAGAGGCCGACAGAGACGTTCTCGCGGTCCTTGCCGGCCTTCTCCTTGAACTGGGTCATGCGGTTGAGCCAGCCGAGGCGGGCGACGCAATTGAACACCCAGGCGAGCTCGGCGTGCTCGGCGACCTGGCTCTGGTTGAAGACGATGTGCTTCTTCGGGTCGATGCCGCAGGCGAGGAAGGCCGCGGTCACCTCACGCGTCGCATGCATCAGCTCGGCCGGTTCTTGCCAGACTGTAATGGCGTGCATGTCGACGACGCAGTAGATGCAGTCGTACTTGTCCTGGAGCGCCACGAACTTGGTGATCGCGCCGAGATAATTACCGAGGTGCAGGTTGCCGGTCGGCTGCACGCCGGAAAACACGCGCTCCTTGAACGCCATCGCCTCACTCCTCTCGAACCGTGGCGGCCACATCGCATGATGGCGATTGTCGCGCAACCCCGGCTGCCGTCTGGCCCGAAGGACCGGCACAATATCAAAGGCCTCGCCGTTCCGTTATAGGTGGGGTTCGGGTTTCGAATCGCGGACGGTCGGGCGGCAGGAAGAGCAAGATGAGCAAAGACGAACTTGTCATCCAATTGATCAAGGTGGCGCTCGGCATCCTGATCGGCGGCTACTTCCTCTGGTGGAGTCTCGAAGTGCTGAAGCGGCTGCCGCCGGTCCACTAGGCCTTCGGCGCCCCGCAAGCGTGGGCTTTTGCCCGCTTCCCGCATGATCGCGCCCAACATTGCCTCGCAAGGGGCAATGGCTATAGTGCCGCGCGTTTTCAGGCGCGCCTCGCAAAAGGACCTTCCATGACCGCTTCCCGCTACGACGTGCTCGG
>DATJHD010000356.1:0-9921 GCA_035494275.1 Croceibacterium sp. | reverse complement strand
GTCACCTCGATGCGCAGGCGGGGCGAGCGTCGAGCAACGATCGCCAGCACCGGGGGCAGGACCCCGCGCGCGATCGACGTCACCGCTCCGATCCTTATCGCGCCCCGCGTGAGGCCGCGGTGGGCATCCATCCGGTCCTGGATGGCGGCCATTTCATAAAGGAGGTGACGGGCGTGCGGGAGCATGTCCGCACCAGCTGCGGTGAGATGCATGCCGCGACTGTCCCGTTCGAAGAGCGGCTGCCCCAATTGTTCCTCCAGCGTACGAATGCGACGCGAGATCGTCGGCTGGGTCGCGTTGAGAACCTTGGCCGCCCGGCCGACCGAGCCTTGCTCTGCGACGGCCTGGAAAGCGCCGAGCAAGTGCTGGTCGAAGGCCATGCTCAAATCGTATGAGTTTGTCACGAAATTGCAATAGACTGCATGGGATGTCCTGCGATGAACGGGTTGCAACATCGTCAGGGAGTGTCATGCCAACCGTTCGCGATGCCACGCTGGGCCTGCTGAGGGAGCTCGGCGTAACGACCATTTTCGGAAATCCCGGCTCGACGGAACTTCCGCTGTTCCGCGATTTCCCGGAGGATTTCCGCTATGTGCTGGGACTCCAGGAGTCCGTGGCCATGGGCATGGCCGACGGATATGCGCTCGCCTCCGGCAACGCGGCAATGGTCAACCTGCACAGCTCGGCGGGAACCGGACATGCGCTAGGCAACCTGTTCACGGCGTACAAGAACCAGGCGCCGCTCATCGTGACCGCCGGCCAGCAGGCGCGCTCGATCCTTCCTTTCGAACCGTTTCTTCATGCCGAACGCCCGACGGAGTTTCCGAGGCCTTTCGTCAAGTGGGCCTGCGAGCCAGCGCGAGCGCAGGACGTGCCGCTAGCCATCGCCCGCGGCTACTACGAGGCCATGACGCCGCCGCGCGGCCCGGTTTTCGTCTCGGTCCCGGTCGATGACTGGGACGTGGAAACCGATGGCGTGGCGGCCCGAACGGTTTCCACGCTCAACCCGGGCGATCCCGTGGCCATCGCGCGATTGGCCGCGGCGATCGAGCAGGCACAGCGGCCGGCCTTCGTGCTCGGCGCCGGGACGGCTCGCGACGGCGCGTGGGATCAGCTGATAGCGCTCGCCGAACAGCAGAAGGCGGGCGTTTACGTGGCGCCGTACAGCAGCCGTAACGTTTTTCCCGAGGACCATCCGCTGTTCCTCGGCTTCCTGCCGGCCTTTCGCGCGCGCCTCACGGCGATGCTCGAGGAACACGACCTGATCGTGGCCATGGGAGGACCGCTCAATCTCTATCACGCGGAAAGCTCGGGCCCCCACCTTCCCGATGGGGCGGCGTGCTGGAGCGTCGGCGATAATCCCTCGACCCTGGCCTGGTCCCCCGCCGGCAACGCGATCCTCGGCAACACCCGCGCCATTGCGCAAGCCCTTCGCACTCTGTGTGCGCCGGCTTACCGGGACGCGCCCGCGCCCCGCCCGGCATCCTCTCGACCCGATCGCGCCGTTCTCGACGACCGGCTGGTCATGCACTGCATCGCCCAAGCCCTGCCGGACAACGCGATCATCGTCGAGGAAGCGCCAACGAGCCGGTCGGCGATGCAAGAGCACCTCCGACTGAGCCGGCCGGACTGCTTCTTCACGACGGCGAGCGGCGGTCTCGGCTACGCCGTGCCGGCGGCGGTCGGCATAGCTCTGGCCCGGCCCCAGGCGCGTGTCGTTGCCATCGTCGGCGACGGCTCCGCGATGTACGGGATCCAGGCGTTGTTCGCCGCTTGCCAGCTCGACGCGACGATAACCTTCGTTATCGTCAATAACGGCCGATACCAGGCGCTGCGCGAATTCGGCAGGACCTTTGGTATGCAGCAGGTGGTCGGCACAGACCTCTCCGGGCTCGATTTCCCCGCCCTCGCCAAGGGCCACGGCTTGCCGCAGGGCCGCCGGGTTGCGGAGGCCGGTTCGCTTGAAGCGATCCTTGCGGAGGCCCTGGCCTCGCCCGGTCCGAGCCTGGTCGAAGTGCTGGTGGCCTGAAGAGAGCGGCAGGCCAATGGCGGACGTCGTCATCGTCGGTGCGGGTCACGCGGGCGCCCAGGCAGCGATCGCCCTTCGCCAGCGGGGATTTGCGGGCTCGATCCTTCTCATCGGCCGTGAGGCCCACCCGCCGTATGACCGGCCGTCGCTCAGCAAGGGTTACCTCACCGGCGAAAAGCCGTTCGAGCGGCTTCTGCTGCGCCCGGCGGGCTTCTGGAGCGACCGGGCTGTCGACTTCCTCCTGGCGCGCACCGTACTGTCGGTCGACGCCGACCGGCGCAGTCTCGCGCTCGATGACGGATCGGCGGTTGCCTATCGCCACCTCATCTGGGCCACCGGAGGCGAGCCCCGTCGCCTGTCATGCGCCGGCGCCGATCTTCCAGGCACCCACGTCATCCGGGCGCGGTCGGACGTCGACGGTCTGCTCGGGGACATTCGGCAGGGTGCGCGAAATGTCGTCATAGTCGGCGGCGGCTACGTCGGCCTCGAGGCCGCCTCCGCGCTGCTCCAGCTGGGCTGCCGCATCGTCCTGCTCGAGGCGCAGCCGCGCGTGCTCGCGCGGGTTGCGGGGGAACCGCTCTCGCGCTTTTACGAGAGCGAACATCGCCGGCGGGGCGTCGACCTTCGGCTACGCTCGACGGTCGAGAGCTTCTCCGGTCATGGCGGCCGCGTCGCTGGGGTGGCGCTCGTCGACGGAACGACGATCGCGTGCGACGCGGTCATCGTCGGGATCGGCATCGACCCGGCTGTCGGGCCGTTGCGCACGGCGGGGGCGCGCTGTGGCGACGGCGTCCTGGTCGATGGCTTGTGTCGAACCAGCCTCCCCGACATCTATGCCATCGGCGACGGCGCGGCGCACGCCAATCCCTTTGCCGGGAATGCGGTCGTGCGCCTCGAAAGCGTTCAGAACGCAACCGACATGGCCAATGCCGTCGCCGCAACCCTGTGCGGCAATCCGACGCCCTATCGAGCGACACCCTGGTTCTGGTCCGACCAGTTCGACTTGAAGCTCCAGACGATCGGTCTCAGCGCCGGCCACGACGAAGTCGTGCTGCGGGGAGAACCCGCGCGCCGGCGCTTCTCCATCGTCTATTTGCGCGACGGCCGGGTCATTGCCCTCGACTGCGTCAACGCGACCGCCGACTATGTCGCCGGCCGCCGGCTTGTCGAAAACGGCGCGAAGCTCGCGCCCGACCGGCTGCGGGACCCGGCCGTGCCGCTCAAGGCGCTGACGTAGGCGGGGTCTCGCAACTCGCGCGCGCTAGAGCGCCGCCGCGATCGCCCTGAGCCAGATGGCGACGGCGCGGGCCCCGGGATCGACGTGACCCACCGCTCGCCCGCCGACGTAAGCTGAACGACCGAGACGTGGCGCCATCGTCCTCGTCGCCTCGACACCGGCGTCGGCGGCTCCGATGGCGGCTTCGAGTAGCGCGTCGACGCTATCCCCCTGGCCCGACGCCCGCTCGATCGCGGCGGCGGCGGGAATCAGGGCGTCAAGCATCGTCCGATCGCCGGCCTCGCCGCCACCGAGGTCGCGCACTGCATCGCACCCGGCGCGGAAAGCCGCGGCCCATGCGTCGCTCCGGGCGGGATCGGGCCATTGCCCAAGCTCGTTTCCCGCCCGCAGGACGAATGCCGCGTAAAGCGGCCCCGATGTTCCCCCCAACGACCGCCGCAAGATGTCCGAGATCTCGCGCAGCGCGGCGGACGGGCGGCTGGCGTCGAGGCGCGGCAGCCATTCCTCGATCGCCCGAGCGCCCCGCGCCAGGCTGATGCCCATGTCGCCGTCGCCGACCGTCGAATCGAGCTCGGTCAGCTCCGGCTCGGCCGCGCCAAGCGAAGCGCAGACGCTCTTGACGGCCTTCGCGAACCGGTCGCCGTCCCGTTCGCTCCAGCCTGGGCCCGGCGGGCCGGCGGCCCCGCTTTCGGCGGGCAGCGAGACGGCTTGCAGGCCTGTCGCCGGTTCGGTGGGCGCCGTCCATGCGCCTGCCGAACATGGCGCGAGGAGCCACTTAAGGCGGCGCTTGTCGAGCTTCATCAGCGAGATCGAAACACCCGGCATCTCGAGCGCGGTGAGGTAGCTTCCGATGAGGCTCGCCCGAACCGCCACGCCACTCTCGCGCAAGCGCACCAGAGCACGGCGAGCGACGATGCTGAGCTCCTGGACCGCTGTGCCACCGAGGTTATTGACCAGCAGGGCGACGCAATCGGAGGGCTGCAGATCCGCGCGTTCGATCAACCGGTCGAGCAGCGGGTCGATCATCGCGTCCGCCGACGCGACAGGCCCCCGCCGGGCCCCGCTCTCGCCGTGGATGCCGAGGCCGAATTCAACCTCGTCGGGGCCAAGTTCAAAGCCGCACTTGCCGGCCGCCGGCACGATACAGCTTCCAAGGCCCAGGCCCATGCTGACCACCGCATCGGCGGCGGCGGCGGCCTGCGCTCGCACCTCGGCGAGCGGCAAGCCGGCCGCAGCCGCCGCTCCGGCGATCTTGTGGACCAGCACTGTTCCGGCGATGCCGCGGGCGCCGACGGCGCTATCCTCGTCGAGGGCAACGTCGTCGCGGACGATGACCATGTCCGTCGCTATTCCCTCGGACCGCGCAATCTCGGCGGCCAGGCTGAAATTCAGCCGGTCGCCGGTATAGTTCTTGATAATAAGCAGCACCCCTGAAGGACCGGCCACCGCGCGGATGGCTGCCAGGACGGCGTCCACGCTCGGGGAGGTGAAAACGGCCCCGACGACGGCTGCCGTCAGCATGCCCTCGCCGACATATCCGGCATGGGCGGGTTCGTGCCCGGCCCCGCCCCCGGAGACAAGCGCCACCTTGCCGCTTTGGGCGAACTCGCGGTGGTCCCGCCGCAGGACCACGTTATGGCCGTCGATGCGGGTCAAGCGGGAATCTGCGAAAAGGAGTCCTTCGATCATCTCCTCGACGACCAGCAAGGGATCGTTGACCAGCTTCTTCATGAACTCTCCGTTCGTCGTGACCCGGGTGACTAGCGCTCGTCGAGCTTGTACCTGTGGAGGAACAGAGAGAGCTGGTCGGCAACTTCGACGTTATTGAGGTCGGCAAAGGCAATGTGCGTGTTGCCCTTAAGCCCGACGGACGGCAGCATGAGCACTTCGGCGTGCCCGCCGAGGCGATTGATGATGTCCGCGAACTGGTGGCTCAGCTGCACGTCCTTTTCCCAAAATGTCCCTTGCGTGTTGTCGCCCCAGACGAGTTGGATCGGGACACGGGTGAGCTTCATGAACTCGGCGAGCGGCACATGGGTGGGCCCAAATCCGGTTTCGGGCCCTTCGGGTCCCTCGCCCTCGGGGAAGACGAACGCCGCCGGCTCATAGGCGACGATGGCCTTCACATTGCCCGTGCGGCTGGCGAGCGTGGCAAGCATCGCCCGCCAGTCGCCAGCAGAATTGGTGAGCAGCACGACCGGGCCGATGCGGTCGATCGCCCTCGCGCCGGCCGCGGCCTCGAGATGGGCGTTGCGGGCGGTGTCGAACTCGTCGTAGCGCGCGGCCATCGCCTGATCGTAGGCGTCCGGGTCGTCTTTGGGGAACTGCACGTTCGCGAACCACTCGCCCGCCTTGGGACCGAAACGCCAGGAAACCCAGTTGCGCTGATCCTGACCCACCACCGGCTCGTAAGCGTAGGCTTCGCAACTCATGTTGCCCCTGCCGACGCGCGGGCCATCCCAGATGTAGACCGGGTAGCCACGGCGCAGGAAGAGGCTCTGGAATCCATCGCCGCCGTCCCAGCGCTGCTCCCACACATGGGCGCTCGAGCTGTGCCACATGAATAAGGCCACCTTGCGAGGGTGCGCCGGTATCTGGAAGCCGACGTATCCCTGGTCGCAATGAAGCGTCTTGCCCGCCTCGCCGATCACCTTGCCGCCGGCGGCAAAACTTCCTTCGCGCTCGATCACCACGGGAGACCGCGCCTCGCCGCCGGCGCCGGTGGCGCGAACCGGAAGCGAGCCGGTCACGACCGGGATCGAAAGCGCCAGAATTGCACTGACCGTTAGCGCCCTTCGCTGTGACCTTGCCATTTGCACGCTACCCTCCCTCGCCATCTCGCCGCCGGTGTATTCCCGCCGGCCCCGTCACCCCGGCAAGGCGAGCTCGATGACTCGCACCAGGTCGGCAAGCGTGTCGCATACCGGCGTGGGCACGCCCAGGCTTGCGCCCGTCCGGGCAATGGCGCCGTTGATCGTCTCGATTTCGGTCGGGCGACCGTGCTCGCGATCCTGCAGCATCGATGCCTTATGATGGGCATGCTCGCGCAAGGCAGCGGCGACAGTTGTCTCGATGCGGCGGCGATCCACGCAAATGCCCTGGGCAAGCGCGACGTTCGCGGTCTCGTCGATTACCGCGGCGGCAATCCGCCGGCCCGGCGCATTGTCAATGCCGGCGTTGGCCACCTCACAGATCATGGCTGTCGCGTTGAGGGCTGCATTGAAGGCTGCCTTCTCCCAGACGGCAACCTTGATGTCCTTGGACAGGTTGGTGCGAAACCCGGCGGCTGCGAGCAGTTCGGCCGCATGCGACGCACGAGCGTGAGCCCGCACCGTGAAGCCGCCGAGGTCGAGGAATCCGAAGCCGTGGGTGACGACTGAAGCCGGCCCGATGAGGTCGGCCGGAACATGCGCCGTTCCCATGAGCACGTTGTCCCCGCCGAACGTGGCGCTGAGCAGCTCGGCATTGCCAAGGCCGTTCTGCAACGTCAGCGCCACGAGATCGGGGGAAGCGAGATGAGCGACCGAACGTATGGCGGCCTCGCTGTGGACGCCCTTGGTGAACAGGAGCAGGAGATCGACGGGGGCTTCGACATGCTCTGCCGTGGCGGCCTCGACGCGAACCGTGCGCAGGCCGTCGTCGTCGCGCAACGTGACGCCGTCACGGGCAATGACGGCGAGCCGCTCACCGTCGACGTCGACCAGCGTGACGCAGGCGTGTCGTTCGCCCAGGCGGGCGGCGAACAGACAGCCCATGGCGCCCGCGCCGACAACGGCCACATGGGGCAAGGACGGAACGGCCGTCACCGCGGCTCGCCTATATGCCGTACACGTCAAGCATGGTCGGCACGACGTCGTTCATCAGCCGGATGACCTTGCGCGATATCTTCCAGGTCCCCTCGTCGAAGACCAGTTCATGCTCGTAGCGGCCGAAATAGACGTGCGCTCGGTTGGTGCGCACGTCCTGGACGTTTACCGTGAAGACCGATGCGAGATTCACCCGGCCATCGTCAGCCGTCTCGCCGAGGACATTGCCGATCATATGCGAGACGCGCGGCATCACCCTGGAGGCCACCGAAAAGCCCGAGCGAATGCGCTTGACCCGATCCTCCAGGTTCCGGCGCCCGCGGTAATAGATCAGCGAGAGCTCGCGTTCGGGATCTTCGGTCTGGGTGCCGTCGTCCCGCCACGCCGGCATCCAGAACAGGCAGTCGGGCGTGTAGAGAGAGAGCCAGGAATCGAAATCCAGCCGGTCCAGAAACAGGGCCTCGCGGTAGAGGAAGGCCGCGGCGTCGCCCGTCGAGAGAACGGTCATGCCACGACCTCCGCCATACGTTCCGCCCAGGCCCGGTAATAGCTCGCAAACAGGCTCTCGTCGCAGAGCTGGGCATTGGCGACGACGCTGCGCGCCGGCTTGAGGTCGATCATGTCAGCGTAGGCATTTCCGCCTTCGACCGAGGCGGTCATTCCCCTGGCATGCCCCTGCAGCCATGGCCTTTCCTGCTCCGCCATCCCCAGCTGGGCTTCCTCGTAACAGACCGTGTCGTCGGGGGTCGCCATGCCGGTCGGATTGAAGAAGTCCTCGTACTGGCGAATGCGGAATGCGCGCGCCCGGTCGCTTTCGCCTTTGGGCGCAATACACCACGTCTGCATTTCGGTGAGATCGGGCGCGAGCGGCCGAATGACCCGCAACTGGCTCGAAGCGTTCTCCGCGATCTGCAGATTGGGAAAGATCGTCAGGTTGCGCATGTTGAACATCCAGTTGCGCTTTTCCTGTCCGAACGCCTGCGCAAGCTGCTCGGCGCGCTCGAAGTCGGCGTTGGCCGAAGACACGGGCATGATGCCCCAGTTGAGCACATGCCCATGATCGAAGCTCATCGTGCCTCCGGTGACACCGGACGCCGTCTCCTGCCAGAAATCGGCCGCGCCGATCGAGGATTGCACGACCTCGTGCGTCTGCTCCTGAGCGCGCTGCTCGAGAATGCGGATGTAGCTCGGGTGGGTCGAGGTGAAATGGTATTGATCCGAGCAGTTCTCGAGCTGCATTTTCCAGTTCGCGGCATATGTGAAGCACACCCGGCCAGGGACCAGCTCCAGCCCCTCGGGGCTCTTGTCGGCTATGAGGTCGAGGAGCTTGCGCGTCTCGCCGAGATGGTCCTCGAGACTGGGGACGTCGGGGTTGAGGCTCGCAAAGAGGAACCCGCGATATTCACCAAAGCGCGCGACGGAGGCGAGATCATGATCTTCCTCGTCGAAAGCTGCGGCGTAGCAGCCGCCTTTCTGCCATTTGATGTTGCGGTTCGCACCGGCGCTGTCGAAGGTCCAACCGTGGTAGGGGCAGACGTGGAGGCGCGCATTGCCGCTCAGTCGCTGGACCAGTCGCACGCCCTTGTGGGAGCATACGTTGACCAGACAGCGAAGCTCGCCGGTCCCGTTGCGGCTGACGATGATCGGCACGCGACCGATGAAGCCCGTGAAATAGTCGTGCGGTCGTTCGGCTTGCGAGGTAAGCCCGACGAAGACCCAGCCGCCCTCGAATATGTGCTTCATCTCAAGGGAAAACAGGTTCGGATCGCGGAACAGCGTGCGGCTCACGCGAAAGACCCCCTCACGCGGGCGATCGTCGACGAGGTCGCGAAGGACAAAAGGCTTCATGATGGCAGTCTCTCGGGCGAAACGATGGAGGGTCGATCGGCGGCGGTGGCAGGGGCCGACGGCGCCGGCCGCGCCGTCGTCCGGCCGCGCTCGTCACATTTTGCTGTCGACCGAATAGTGGATGAGCGTCGGCGGGACCTGCGCGAAGTTGGCAACGTCGTTCGCCACCACCTGGCCCTCTGGCGAACCCATGGCCGAACCGAGCGCCGCCGCGTCGGCAAATTCAGCTTCGAACACGCAGGAATAGGGCGATTCGGCGCCAACTCCCCTGACGTCGAAGCTGAAACGCAGGGCCAGCAGGCCGGGCAGCTTCCGCGCCAGCGGGATGTGGGTTTCGAGGTAGTAGGTCTTGAATGCGTCGGGGTCGGGTTGCGACGGGTATAGGACGACGATCTTCTCCACGGGCTGACCCTCCAGTCACGAGCCACGGACATTTCCGGCTCCAATCAAGTCGTAAAAGCCCTTAACACGATAACCAATTTGCGTCTACTGCCTTTGCACGACCGGCGCATCCGGTGCGGGATCCGGCCGCGGCGCCCGGACCGCCGATGGGCCGGTTGATTCGATGGCGTCTCGGTTCGGCCGACCCTCCTGGACCACGCGGAGGCGCCAGACTTCGTCGGGCAAATCTTTGGCCGCCGACGCTAATCCTCTTGCCCCCAACGCGGCTGGTCTCTATATTTAACGTGTGAATTAAAAAATCACAGCGGCCGCGCCAATCTGAACGGATGGCGGGCCGGGCAGGAAGGGTCAGCAGAGGGAGCGGTTTGTTGGTGCAGGGTCAAAAGCGGCTGGGCAGGGCCATCGCTGCCCGAGCCATCCTTTCCACACCGATCGAGCAACGAAAGCTTCCGACTCGTCCATGACATCGTACGATTACATAGTGGTGGGATCCGGGTCTGCCGGATCGATCGTGGCGGCGCGCCTGAGCGAGGACGCGGATGTTACGGTGCTGCTGCTCGAGGCCGGGCGGTCGGACGACCATCCGTTCATGGCGATGC
>DATJHD010000355.1:0-12953 GCA_035494275.1 Croceibacterium sp. | reverse complement strand
AAGAGCCAATCCCTGCTCTCGATGGGTTGAAGATGCTCGCCGAATCCGAGTCGGGCAATGGGAAACCGGTCGACTTATCCACTTTCGCCAGGATTGCCAGTGGACAACGGTGGATAACTCAACTTCCCGCCGTGATTACCGTCACTTATCCACGATCACGTTTAGCCAAAAGGCGTAGCCGCAAGGCGTTGAGCTTGATGAAGCCCTCGGCGTCGTGCTGATCGTAGGCGCCGGCGTCGTCCTCGAAGGTGACGTGGCGCTCCGAATAGAGGCTGTCGGGACTCTTGCGACCGACCACCTGGGCGAGGCCCTTGTAGAGCTTCAGCCGAACGGTGCCGTTGACCTTTTGCTGGCTGAGATCGATCGCCGCCTGCAGCATCTCGCGCTCGGGGGCGAACCAAAAGCCGTTGTAGATCAGCTCCGCGTAGCGCGGCATCAGCTCGTCCTTGAGGTGCGCAGCACCGCGGTCGAGCGTGATCTGCTCGATCCCGCGATGGGCAACGGCATAGATCGTGCCGCCCGGCGTTTCGTACATCCCGCGGCTTTTCATGCCGACAAAGCGATTCTCGACGAGGTCGAGCCGACCGATGCCGTGCCTCTTGCCGAGCGCGTTGAGCTCTGTGAGCAGACTCGCCGGCGTCATGGCCTCGCCGTTCAGCGCAACGCCGTCGCCTTTCGCGAAGTCGATGGTGATGTATTCCGGCTGGTTGGGCGCGTCTTCGGGGTTGTCGGTCCGCGAATAGACGTAGTCGGGCACTTCCCCCCACGGGTCCTCGAGAACCTTTCCCTCGCTCGAGGTATGCAGCAGGTTGGCGTCCGTCGAGAACGGGCTCTCGCCGCGCTTGTCCTTCGGCACCGGGATCTGGTGCTTCTCGGCCCAGGCAACCAACGCGGTGCGGCTGGTGAGGTCCCACTCGCGCCAGGGGGCGATCACCTTGATGTCGGGATCGAGCGCGTAGGCCGAAAGCTCGAAGCGGACCTGGTCGTTGCCCTTGCCGGTCGCTCCGTGAGCGATCGCATCGGCACCGGTCTCATGGGCGATTTCGATGAGCCGTTTCGAGATGAGCGGCCGGGCGATGGAAGTGCCGAGCAGGTAATCGCCTTCGTAACGCGCGTTGGCGCGCATCATCGGAAACACGAAATCGCGGACAAATTCCTCGCGCAAGTCATCGATGTAGATGTGCTCGGGCTTGATGCCCATCATCTCGGCCTTCGCCCGCGCGGGCTCGAGTTCCTCGCCCTGGCCAAGATCGGCGGTGAAGGTGACGACCTCGCAGTCGTAGGTCACCTGCAGCCACTTCAGGATCACGCTGGTGTCGAGTCCGCCCGAATAGGCGAGAACGACACGATTGATGTCCGACATGGGCGTTGTTCCTCGATGAAAGGGAGAGCACGATGCGCGCGCCCCCTTAGCAAGTGAGACGCGGGGGACAAGGGGAGGTCACGATGGCAAAAGCCGAACTGAAGACGAAGCCGACCGAGGTGACTGTCGAGGCTTTCATTGCCGGCCTGCCGGACGAGCAAAGGCGCGACGAGGCTCGCGCGATCGATGCGATCTATAGACGCGTCACGGGGGTCGAGCCGAAGATGTGGGGGCCGAGCATCATCGGCTATGGCAGCTACGATTACCGCTACGAGAGCGGCCGTACGGGCACCATCTGCAGGGCCGGTTTCAGTCCACGAAAGGGGGCGCTCACGTTCTACCTCCTCGACGGTTATGGCGCACGCCAGCCCCAGGCCGACGCGCTGATGTCGCGCCTCGGCAGCCATTCGACAGGCAAGGCCTGCCTTTACGTCAAGCAACTGGCCAGGGTCGATCTTGACGCTCTCGAAGGGCTGGTCGCGCTCTGCTGGCAGACGATGAACGAACGGCACCCGTAGCGCTAGGGGGCGGGCTCTATCCTCAGCACGGCGTTCTCGGGCCCATCGGTCAGCACGTAGATGAACCCGTCGGGTCCCTCAACGACATCGCGCACGCGCTGGTGGAGGTCCTGCAGCAAGGCCTCGCGGCGCAACTCGCCATAAGTGTCGTTCATCACCACTCGCTGGAGGCTGCCGGTGCCGGGGATTTCGCCCCACTGGGCGCTGCCGATGAACAGGTTGCCTTTCCAGGCGGGGAACTTGTCCCCTTCGTAGAAAAGCAGGCCGGAAGGGCCGATCGAGGGAAGCCAGACCAGCAGCGGCTTCTCGATGCCCGGCCCGACCGGCGTGTCGGACAGCGGTCCGCCGTCGTAATTGCGGCCGTACGTGAAGTCCGGCCAGCCGTAGTTGCCGCCCGGCTTGATCAGGTTGACCTCGTCCCCGCCGTTCGGGCCGTGCTCGGCGGAAATTATGTCCCCGCTCACCGGGTGAACGGTCAAGCCGTGCTGGTCGCGGTGGCCATAACTATAGATCGCCGGATTGGCGTCCCTTCGCCCGACGAAGGGATTGCCCGACGGGATCGAGCCGTCGGCATTGAGGTGCAGCACCTTGCCATAGATGGTATTGAGGTCCTGCGACGTCTTGCCGAACGCCCCGCCGCTGGTGATAAACAAGCTTCCGTCCCTGGCAAAGGCGAGCCGCGAGCCGAGCGCGGCGGACGGGCCTCCCTGGATCAGCGTCTCAACACCGCTGAGCTTCCCGTTCTCGAGCTTGCCGCGCATGACCGTCAGCTTGCCGAAGCTATAGAGCGCAGGGGTGCCGGCGTCGGCGTCGGCCGGTCGTTGAGCCGGCTCGTTGTAGGTAAAATAGAGCCAGTGGCTGGTGGCGAAGTCCGGGGCGGGCGCGATGTCCTGCAATCCGGTGCTGAAAGCGGATCCCGTGGGCGGCTTGGGCATGCCCGCGACCGGTTGCGGATCGAGCACGGCGCCCGGCGTCGTCGCTGCGCGGATCACGCGCAGGTCTGCCCCCCGTTCGGTCACGAGCAGATCGCCGTTTGGCAGGAACTCGATCGCGAACGGCCGCTTGAAGCCCTTGGCGACAACCGAGACCTTGATCTTGTGCTGTTCGGCGGTGTCGAAGACGTACGGCCTCGTCGAGAGGGACACGGGCGCGGCGCCGATCTTGGGCGGTTGCTGGGCTGGCAGAGCTGCGGATGCCAGCAAAGCCAACGCTGACAGGCTCAATTTGACGGTACGTTTCAAGATTTCGATCCCCCTGTTCGGCTGCTGTCCCTAGCCTTTAATCGGCTTGGCGTGGAGTTGTGGATTGAGGGCCGAGACGTGATTCAGCCACGCCCGCGGCTTGCGCATCAGGTCGTGCGGGTAATCGACCTTCAGGCCCGCCATCTCGGCCATCTTGCCGACGAAGCTGATGCAGTTGTTGTGATCGAGGTCGTAGAACTTGCCCGGATGATGGGCCCAAAAGTCCACTTCCGCGCGCATCTTGCGGTAAGTCGCATCGTCCACCGTGACGGTGAAATGCCTGTTGGTCTTCTCGATCCACTTGGGTTGTTCGACGAAGATTTCGCCTTCCACAGGGCCCGTGAGGATCGACGGCGAGATATGCTTGGCGGTGAAGCCGAAGTTCTCGTCGACGGCCTGCGCGGTGTCCTCGAGCGTTCCCCTGAACACGACGAAGGTGTGCGGATAGCGGCCGAAGAACAGCGAGCCGTTGAAGCTGTGGAATTCGACTTCGACCTTGGCCCATGCCGGCTGGGCGAAGGCAAACAAGGCGACAAGGGCGAACAGCAGGCGAAGGCACGCGGAGCGAAGGACTCGCATGGTTTCAAGGGTTAGGCGGTCGGCCTCTCGCCCGCAACAGCGCTTCCCGGTCCAAGCGATCGAAGCAGGCCCGGTAAGTACGCGCCTAGGCATGCGGCCCGGTAGAGATAGCTCGACCAGAGGGCCAGCCATACGCCGAGATTGCCACGCGGGCGCAGGGCGAGATCGCTCCCGAGGTACATGAGCGTCGCGAGGACCGCGGCATTGCGCAACGCGCGACCGCGCGTGGCGCCGATGAAGATGCCGTCCAGCATCCAGCTCGGCATGCCGATCAGCGGCACCAGGGCGGCGAACGGCAGGAACGAGGCAGCCGTGGCACGGATCGCCCCGTCGGTGGTGATGAACCGAACGGCGAAGCTTCCGAAAGTCCAGAACGCGATCGCCAAAGCGCAACCCGAGGCCAAGGAAAACTCCAGCGTCAGGCGGGCCGCGCGCAGGAACTGCGCGCGCGAGCCGGCACCTATGGCCTGGCCGATGCGGGATTCGGCGGTGAAGGCGAAGGCGTCGAGAATGAAGGCCGCGACGCTGACGAACTGCATCAGCACGTGGTTGGCGGCGAGATTCACCGCCCCGAGCCGCGCGCCGGCGTTGGCGAACCAGGCGAACAGGACCAGCAACGCGACCGTGCGGATCATCAGGTCCCGGTTGATCGCGAACAGCTGCGCCATGGCGTCGCGCGCGAACAGCATCGAGCGCCCGGCTCGGCGGGCCAGCACCAGCGGGCTGGCGCCGGCGATGCGGGTCACCAACACGACCCCGGTCGCGAGGGCCACCCATTCGGCGCTCGAGGTGCCGAAGCCGACGCCCGCAGCTCCCATCCCGAGGCCGAACACCAGCGTCACGTCGAACACGATGTTGGCGAGGTTCATTATCAGCTGCAGTGCGAGCGCCGCTCTCGTACGCCCGAGGCCGAACAGCCACCCGTTGATCGCAAACACGGCCAGTGATGCCGGCGCACCGAAGAACCGTGCCGTGACGAAGGCGCGGGCCTGCCCGGTCACCAGCTCGCCGCCGGCAAATATCGCAAAGGCCAGCTCGCGCAGCGGCCACATCGACGCGAGCAGCACGAGCCCGATGGCAATGCCGATCACCAGCCCGCGCACCAGCAGGGCTTCAATCTCGTCGCGCCTGCCGGCGCCGTCGGCTTGCGCGGTGAGACCGGTCATGCCCATGCGCAGGAAGCCAAACGTCCAGAAAATCAGGTTGATGATCGTCGCTCCGAGCGCCACACCGGCGAGCGCAGCTGCGCTGCCGGTGCGGCCGATCACGATCGCATCGACCACACCGACGAGCGGGATCGAGGCCTGTCCCAGCATGATCGGCCAGGCCTGAGCGAAGACCGCGCCGCGGCTCAAAGCGGGTAGGGAAGAGCGCTCCGGCATTGGCAGCACGTCGCACGCGCGCCGCGAGGACGCAACTCAGCCGCCGACGAGGACTTTTTCGAGCTGCTCCTGCTCATTCTGCCCGAGCAAGGCGCGCTCTCGTGCCTCGATATAATCGCGAGTCAGCGGCAGCGCCCTCCGGCTCCGGGCGTACTGGATCTGGTAGTTGCACAGCCCGCCGCTTTCGAACGCCGCCGCCGCGCCGGAAAGATAGAAGGTCCACATGCGGAAGAAACGCTCGTCGAACAGGGCGACGATCTCATCCTTGTGGTCCATGCACCTTCCGTACCAGGCGCGAAGCGTCTTGGCATAGTGCAGCCGCAGGTTCTCGATATCGGTCGCGATCAGCTTCATCTTCTCGCTGCGCATGATCGCCTCGCTGAGGGCCGGGATATAGCCGCCGGGGAAGATGTACTTGTCGGTGAAGGCGTCGGTTCGGCTCGGCCCGCCCATGCGGCCGATGGTGTGGATTAGCGC
The DNA here is from genome assembly GCA_035494275.1 of Croceibacterium sp. Classification (GTDB taxonomy): domain Bacteria; phylum Pseudomonadota; class Alphaproteobacteria; order Sphingomonadales; family Sphingomonadaceae; genus Croceibacterium_B. Next base: position 7,393 of record DATJHD010000355.1, on the reverse strand, counting down.
CACCCCGTCCGGCTTCATCAGGTTGTGGCAGGTGCGGAAGAACGTTTCGTACTGCGGTGTGCCGACGTGCTCGAACATGCCGACCGAGACGATCCGGTCGTAGGTAACCCCGCGCCCGTCAAGCTCGCGATAGTCGACCAGCTCGAACCGCACCTTGTCGGCGACCCCGGCATCCTCGGCCCGCTCCTTCGCAAGAGCGATCTGCTCCTCGCTCAGGGTGATTCCATGCACCTCGACACCGTATTTTTGCGCGAGATAGATCGCCATTCCGCCCCAGCCGCAACCAATGTCGAGCACCGTGTTGCCCGGCTCGATGGCGAGCTTGGCGGCGATGTGCGCCAGCTTGGCTTCCTGCGCCTCGCCCAGCGTCATGCCTTCGCGCGGCCAATAGGCGCAGCTGTATTGCATGTGCTCGGAATCGAGCATCTGCTTGTAGAGCTCGTTACCGATGTCGTAATGATGGGACACATTGCGCTTGGCGCTGCTCGGCCGGTTGAACTGGCCGACGAGGAAGCCGATCCGGCGGGCGACGCGGCGTGAGAACGTCGGCGCGAGCATCTTGCCTTCGCCCTCCCACGGGTTGTTGCTCATGATCAGCTGGATCAACTCCATGATCCCGCCGCGCTCCATGACGATGCGGCCGGCCATGTAAGCCTCGCCCGCGCCAAGGCGCGGGTCCATCAGGATATCGCGCGCGACCTTGTCGTCGGTGAAGCGCACCGCGACCTCGGGAAAATCGTCGTCGGGCTTGCCGAAGGTCACCGTGCGGCCCGAAGCATACGTCAGCCTGAGCTGCCCGCGCTTGACCCGCGCGGCCAGCAGCCGGTCGAGCATTCCCCTCTTCATGCGTTCAATCCGGTCCGTTGCCTCATTGCGGAAGCGAGAAAACGGTTCCCGCGGGTCTTGTCAATTGCCTGCGTCAGATTCCGGCATACCATTGATAGCCACGATCCTCCCAATATCCGCCCTTGCCGCCGGCGATGCCGTCCAGGCTGGCGACCGCTTCGATGCCGACCAGGTACTTCGCCTGCTTGTAGCCGAGCTGGCGTTCGATGCGCATGCGCAGCGGAGCCCCGTTCTGCACCGGCAAGGGGGCACCGTTGAGCTCGTGAGCGACGATCGTCTGCGGGTGGAACGCATCGACGAGATCGATGCTCTCGTAGTAGTCGCCGTCACCGAGATTGTCGGCGCAGCGGAAGACAAGGTAGCGCGCTTCGGGCCTCAGCCGAGCCATGTCGAGGAGCGTCTTCAACTGCGGACCGGTCCACTGCCCGATCGCGCTCCAGCCTTCGACACAATCGTGCCGGGTGATCTGGGTCCGCTGGGGCAAGGCGCGGATTTGCGCGAGCGACAGCGAAAGCGGCTGAGCGACGAGCCCGGTGACCGCGAGCCGCCAGTCGGCAAAGCCGGAGGCCTCGTGCGCCGCGTAACTGTCCGTCCCCGGATCGCTGGTGCCGTTGCTGCGGAAATACGGCGAGATGTCGGCCGGCGAGAATTCGCGCGCCAAGGCTTCACGCCCACCGAGCGTACGCTGCACGTCGCGGTGCCAATTCTCGGCCGCCGCAAACAGCTTCTTCATCGGCTTCGTATCCGCAACCTTCGAGCACCCGGCAAGAAAGTTCGCGCCGAGCCCGACAAGAACGTTACGCCGCTTCATCGCTGCGTCCTCCCGTGATCATGTCGCCGATCTGCCGCGCGGGGCCGGACACGAGTACCAGCACCACGTGGATGACGAGGAAGCCGAACAGGCCCCAGGCGACGAGGAAATGGATGGAGCGCGCGCTTTGCCGGCCGCCGAACACGTCCACCAGCCATGGAAGGGCGGCATCGGTGCCGGGGCTGATCGCCATTCCCGTTGCGATCATCAATGGCAGGAGGATGAACAGCACGACGCCGTAGGCGACCTTCTGGAGGAAATTGTACTTTCCTTCCCCATGATGGAAATCGAAGCGAAGGTGGGCGGCGATGTCGGCCCTGACCTCCGACCAGCGCCACTCCTTCGGACGGGTGACGATGTCGCGCCGGAAGTGGCCGTTGAACAGCGCAACGAGCATGAACACGAGCAGGCCGATGGCGAAGATCCAGGCGAACAGGATATGCCACCAGCGGGCGTCTGCCAGACTGTAATGCGCGGGGATTGTCGCCCAGCCCGGGAAGTAGGCGACGTTGAACCATGCGGTTTTCGGATCGAACCCCGCCTGGCCCCAGTAGAGGTGCGGGTGGGCGTTCGAGATGTTGAGTCCGGACATGAACAGGATCGCGAGCGCAAGCAGGTTGATCCAATGCCATAGCCGCGTCGACAGGCGGTGCTTCTTCATGCTTGCTTCCCTCGCGCCAGGAACATCACGTCCCGGGGCTGGCTTAGCAGATGCTGGCCTGAATCGACAAAAAGCGCCTGCCCGCTGGCCATTGGGCCGGTGGCGAGGAACCATGCCGCATCGGCCACTTCTTCGAGACCGGTTCGGCGCTCGAGCAGGTTCATGCGGTGCGAGACCTCGGTTTCCGCCGGGGATTGGTCGTGGCTCGGCAGGATGGCCCCTGGAGCGAGGGCATAGACCCGGTCGGCCGGGGCGGCCGCCATCGCCATCATCGGCACGGTCGCGGCCAGCGCGTGCTTGCTCACGGTGTAGCTGAAGAAGTCCGGATTGGGGTTGGCCAGCTTCTGGTCGGTGAGCTCGATCACACGCCTTCCGGCCCGCGAGCGAGCGAGCCGCAGGTAAGCCTGCGCCATGGCCGCCGGCGCCGCGGCGTTCACCTGCATGGCCTCGGTGAAGATTTCGGCGTCGAGCGAGGTCACCTCGTCGGGCCGGAACACCGAGGCGGAGTTCACCAGCACTCGCCAATCGTCCAGTTCACCGGCGAAGCGTTCGACCATCGCCACGGCGGCAGCCGGATCCGCGAGGTCGCACGTCAGGGTCTCGGCGCTCGGCAGCGCGGCGGCGAGTTCGGCTCCTTCCTCGACCGAGGTGTGGCAATGGACGACCACGTGCCACCCTTCGGCGGCGAAGCGGCGTACGATGGCTTCGCCGATCCGGCGGGCGCCCCCGGTGACGAGAGCAGCCGGGCGGGACATCACTGGCGCGTGGCGTCGAACGCGAAGCTGACTTTCACGGCGTTGTCGAGCCCGTTGCCGTGCTGGCCGTTGCCGATGCCGTAGCCCGTCCGGTCGACCGAGGCGTGGCCCTCGACATGGCGCTCAGCGCCCGAGCCGGTCAGCTTGAAGTTAAGGTCCTGGGGCATCGACATTCCGCGCAGGCTGAGCGTTCCGTGGGCGACATAGCCGCCGGCAGGATCAGAAGTCACCGAGGTGCTGTCGTAAGTCGCCGTCGGCGTGGCTGGGGTGTTGAAGAACTCGTCGCCCTGCAGCAGCTGGTCCTTGAAGCTGTCGCCGATCACGGCGCTGGCCAGGTCGACGTTGATATGGATCGCGGCATTGCCGGGGCTATCGGGATCGAAGTTGACCGTTCCGCCCCACTTGGCAAAATTCGCGGCGATCGAATCCGACCCGTTGCCGACGGAAAAGCCGAGCGCCCCGCCCGGCTTTATGGTCCACGCGGGCGCGGTGGACGTGGCCGCCACCGCGCGGTCCGCCCGGGTCCCCGTCAAGGCAAGCGCGCCGGCGAACGCGACGACGGTCAGTGCGGCGGCGCCCTTCCAGTTGCGATGTTGCATGCGTCCCTCTCTCCAGTCGTTCGCGCGACTATAGCGGCTCAAGGGCGGGCGATGGCAAGGCCAATTCTCCGCCAAGCCTGCGGATCCATGCAAATCGGTCGTGAACCTGCGCTGTCCGCAGGCGATCAGTCGGTGCGGGTGGTGGTCGTCGTGGTCGTCGATCCGCCGGGCGAGGTCGATGCCGTCGATGTCACGCTGGTCTCGTCATTGTCGCTGCCGATATTGTCGGCCGCGTTGCTGACCTCCGAGGAGGCGACGCTGAGATTGCTGGCGGTGTCGGAGACCGCGCCTTCGGCCGCGCTCGCCGCGCTTTCCTGGGTTTGCTGCGAGCATCCGGAAAGGATCAACCCGGCGGCCATGGCTCCGATGATGACAATGCGCATTCGATGTCTCCCCACTTATGTTGGCGCGCGAGACAACGGCGGGCGGGCGCGTGAGTTCCGCAGGGCGGCCGTCACTCGGGCACGTTCGCGCGCAGTTCGTCGAGCCACACGGCGCCGGCAGCGTCGCTCGGCGCCCGCCAGTCGCCGCGCGGGCTGAGCGCGCCGCCGCCCGACACCTTCGGCCCGTTCGGAATGGCGCTGCGCTTGAACTGGCTGAACTCGAAGAACCGCTCGAGGAAGCTCTCCATCCACCGGCGGATGGTCGGCAGGTCGTACGCGTTCTTGTTTGCGTCGGGAAAGCCGGCCGGCCAGGCACCGTGCCCGACGTCGCGCCAGGCGTGCCAGGCGAGAAACGCGACTTTCGACGGCAGCTGGCCGTAGCGCATCGTGTGGTGCAGGTAGAAATCGTTGAGCTCGTACGGCCCGACCTTCTGCTCGGTCGATTGGATCTCGCCGTCCTCGCCGACGGGCACCAGCTCGGGGCTGATCTCGGTAGCGAGGATCGCCTCGAGCACCTTGTCGGTCGCGGGATCGAACTGGTTGGTCTGCACGGCCCAGCGGATGAGGTATTGCATCAGCGTCTTCGGCACGCCGGCGTTGACCGCGTAATGGCTCATCTGGTCGCCGACGCCGTAGGTGCACCAGCCGAGGGCCAGCTCGCTCAAGTCCCCGGTGCCGACGACAAACCCGCGATGCTGCCCGGCGAGCCGGAACAGGTAATCGGTCCTCAATCCCGCCTGCACGTTCTCGAACGTGACATCGTAGACCGGCTCGCCGCGGCCGAAGGGGTGGCCGATATCCTCCAGCATCGTCCGCGCGGCGGGGCGGATGTCGATTTCCTGCGCGGTGATGCCCATCGCCTGCATCAGCTTCCAGGCGTTCGACCTCGTGCCTTCGGAGGTGCCGAAGCCCGGCATCGTGTAGCCGCGGATCAGGGCACGCGGCAGGTCGAGGCGGTCGAGCACCTTGGCGGCCACGATCAGCGCGTGGGTCGAGTCGAGGCCGCCGGAAATGCCGATGATCATGCTGTCGCCGTGGGTCTGCTCGTAACGGCGCATCAGGCCGTCGACCTGGATGTTGAAGGCCTCGTAGCAATCGGCGTCGAGCCTGTCGGGGCGGTTGGGCACGAACGGGAAGCGCCGGATCGGACGCACCAGCCCGACGTCGCCTCGCGCAGGGCGGTGGTCGAAAGAGACGACGCGCAGGCTGTCCTGCGGCCGCCCCGCCGCCTCGGCGTTGTCGTTGAAGGTCTTGAAGCGGATGCGCTCGCCGAGGATGCGCTGCGTATCGACATCGACGATGCACAGCTCCGGACGCAGGCTGAAGCGTTCGCTCTCCGCCATCAGGTCGCCCAGTTCGTAAACCAGTCCCTGGCCGTCCCAGGCGAGGTCGGTCGTGCTCTCGCCATGGCCCGCCGCCGAATAGACATAGGCCGACGCCGTGCGCCAGGATTGCGCCTGGCAGAGCACCTTACGCTCGTCGGACTTGCCAATGACGATGTTCGAGGCCGACATGTTGGCGAGGATCGTGGCCCCGGCCAGCGCACCGGCGGTCGAAGGCGGGGTGGGGGCCCAGAAGTCTTCGCAGATCTCGACGAACAGCCTGAAGCCCGGAAGCTGGTTGGAGGCGAAGATGAGGTCGGTTCCGAAAGGAACCTCAATCCCGCCGACGACAATCGCCTGCTGCTTGACGTTCAGCCCGGAGGCGAACCACCGCTTCTCGTAATATTCGCGGTAGTTTGGCAGGTAAGTCTTCGGCACGGCACCGAGCAGCCGCCCGTCGGCAATGGCGAGAGCACAGTTGTAAAGCCGGCCGTCCTTGCGCAGCGGCGCGCCGATGAGCAGGACGGGGGTGAGCCCCTGGCTGGCGGCAACGATGGCCGCCACGGCCTGCTCGACCGCATCGAGCAGGGCGGCCTGCATGACGAGGTCGTCGAGGGCATAGGACGAGAGGCACAGCTCGGGATAGACGAGCAGGTCGACATGCGCGGCGTGGGCGCGCTGGGCCTCGTCGACGATCCCGTCGCGGTTGTGGCCGACGTCGGCCGTGCGCACGCGCGGGGTGCTGGTCGCGACGCGGACGAAACCGTGGCGATGCATGTCGTAGAAGGGATGGGCCCGCGGGTCGGCCGGCCGCGAAGCGTCTTCCTCGGCCGGCTCGAGCCAGTCGCCTGCTCCGCAGATCCCGAGATCCGCGAGCCTCTTCTGGATACCGGGGCGCGGTATCTTGCCGCCAGTCTCCCAACCATACACCGTTCGGCTCGGCCAAGGATGCGGCTCGCCGAATTTTCGGCCGAATTCCGCCGCCGTCAGCGGAGGTCGCTGGCGCTCGCGCCAGGCGCGAATCTTTTCCCCGGCTCTATGCATATCCCCAAGTATCCAAAAAGGATACTTATCGCAAGGCGATTCCCGTCCTAGTCGCGAAGGCTTTGCTCGAGCATTTGCAGCGCCACGTCGAGCGCGGCGATACGCACGCCGTCGCGGCCGATGGCGCCGAAGTGCTCCTCGCGGTGGCGCGTTTCGCCGGCTCTTCGGGCGCAGGCGAAATGGACCAGGCCCTCCTCGTCGTCGGGGCCGGCTGGCCCTGCAAAGCCGGTGATCGCCACGGCAAGGTCGGCATCGGATCGACGAAGCGCCCCCTGGGCCATCTCGCGGGCGACCGGCTCGCTGACCGCACCGCAGGCGTCCACCTTCTCGCGCGCGATCCCGAGCAAGTCGCACTTGGCCTGCTTGGCATAGACGACGAAGCCGCGATCGAACACATGACCCAGGCCATGCAGGTCGGTCAGCAGCGCGGCGAGCAGTCCCCCGGTGCAGCTTTCCGCCGTGGCGAGCTTCAAGTTCCGAGCGCTGGTGGCCTCAAGGACCCGCTCGGCCCGATCCTGCACCTTCGATGGCAGGACCTGGTCGAGCGTTTCGGCAGCCATGCATTCGTCTCCACTGCCGGCCCGCCCGGCAGGGAGAGAATTCCTTGAAAGGGCAAGCGGTTCCTAGGCCGCCTCGCGCTCGCTGCCGATCGGAAGCTGGGCGCGCACGCTCGCCTTTGAGAGGTCGAGCCCATAGAGCTTCGCGGCGTTGCCGCCGACGATCTTGCGCACTTCATCAGGGTCCATGTGCCCCATCGTCTCACCGATCGTGCGCACAGAGTTCGGCCAGATCGAGTCCGGGTGCGGGTAATCGCTCGCCCACAAGAGGTTCTCCGGGCCCCAGAACTCGGTCAGCCGCATCGCCGTGGGGCTCTGCTGGAAGGTGCCGTAGACCTGACGCTGGAACACCTCGCTCGGCTTCATTGTGTGCGGGATGCCGCCTTTGTCGTCCCAGAAGTCCTTGCACTCGATC
>DATJHD010000354.1:0-4111 GCA_035494275.1 Croceibacterium sp. | reverse complement strand
CACGGTGATCACCTGGGCGCAGAACGCCGAGATCTTCAAGGACCTCGGCTTCGCCTTCCGCGTCACCTTCCTCAACAAGTGCGACGAGGCGGAGCGGATGCTGGTGGCCGAATACTACCAGCGCGTGTTCGGCGAAGAGCTGCCCGAAAGCGTGGTCGCCAAGGCCTAGGTGACGGCAGAAAGGCCGACGCTTACAAGGCTCCCCGTTGGGGACGACTCCGGAGGCTTTTGATGACGCCGCGGCGTGCCTTTGACCTTGCCGCCTTGTCGCTGGTGGGAGCCGCGTCGCTGGCCGCGACCGGGCGCGCCCAACCCGCGATACCCGCCTATCACGTCGAATCGTCGATCCCGCTGGCGGACGGTTACTGGGACATCGCCACCTACGATCCAGAGCACGATCGCGTGCTGGTGGCGCGCGGGACGGCGGTGTCGGTGATCGATCTCGCAACGAAGAAGGCCAAGGACATCGGCGAGGTCGCGCGCGGCCATGCGGCTCTGGCGATCCCCGGGACCGACGAGATCGCCGTCACCAGCGGCGAGGACGACAGCCTGAATCTGATCGACGCGCGCGACGGTCACGAAATCGCCAAGGTGCCGGTCGGCCAGGACCCGGATGCCGCGCTGTGGGATCCGGACTTGCGCCAGGTGCTGGTCATGGACGCGAGGAGCGGAAGCGTTTCGCTCGTCGATCCAAGAAGCGCGAGGGTGACGCGGACGATCGCGGTCAGGCCGGCGCTCGAGTTCGGCGCCCTCGCCGGGCCGGGCCTGCTGGCGGTCAACGACGAGGACCTTAGCGAGCTCGAGCTGGTCGACCTCAGGCAAGGCAAGAGGGTCGCCTCGATTCCGCTGAAGGGCTGCGACGGTCCGAGCGGCCTCGCCGCCGACCCCGCTGCGGGGCTGACGCTCAGCGCCTGCTCGAACGGCGTGGCTGCGCTGGTCGACGTTCGGGCAAGAAGGGTCCTGCAATTGCTGCCGATCGGGCAGGGCCCGGACACGGCGCTGTTCGATGCCAAGCGCAAGCGCTTCCTCGTGCCCTGCGGTCGCAGCGGAACGCTGTCGCTGTTTTCGGTCACCGGCAGGACGGTGACCCCGGCGGGAACCGTAACCACCGAGTTCGGCGCGCGGACCGCCGCGCTCGACCCCAGGAGCGGGCGCATATTCCTGCCGACCGCGAGGTTCGGTCCGGCGCGGCAGGGCCAGCGGCCGCCGATGCTGCCAGGCAGCGCCCACCTCTTGGTGCTGGGCCTCGGCTGAACCCTGCGGAATAGACAGGACCGGTAAGGGAAACGGATATGGATTCGGCCACACGGGCGACGCTGACCAAGGTTCCGGCGGTCACATTCGGCTTCTGGATCATCAAGATCCTCGCCACCACGCTCGGCGAGACCGGCGGCGACAGCGTGTCGATGAGCTGGCTCGGCGAGACAACGCCGGCTGCCGGCGAGGGAGGGCCGAACGGCTATCTCGTCGGCACCGCCATCTTCGGCGTGCTGCTGATCGTGCTGGTGTGGGCGCAGATCAGGGCCAGGAATTTCAATCCCTGGCTTTACTGGGCGACCATCGTCGCCTCGACCACCGCCGGCACCACGTTGGCGGACTTCTCGACTCGCTCGCTCGGGATCGGCTATCCCGGAGGCTCGCTGCTGCTGTTTGCGCTCGTGATCGTGTCGCTGTTCGCGTGGCACCGCACGACCGGAACGATCTCGGTCGACACCGTCGTCAGCCCGCGCGAGGAGCTGTTCTACTGGGTGACGATCACCTTCTCGCAGACGCTCGGCACCGCGTTGGGGGACTGGATCGCCGATTCGGCCCTCGGTTACGGCGGCGGGGCAGCGTTCTTCGGGGCGCTCCTGCTGGTGCTGGGGGCGCTCTATTTCTGGAGCCGCATCAGCCATGTGCTGCTGTTCTGGGCGGCCTTCATCCTCACCCGGCCGCTCGGCGCGACGCTCGGCGACCTGTTCGACAAGCCGCTCGGCCAAGGCGGGTTCGACATGAGCCGACCGCTGGCTTCGCTGGTGCTGGCCGTGGCGATCGTGGTTCTCATCTGGCTTATTCCGCAGCGACCGGGCGTGCATCCCGGGCGCGAAAGCGCGGCCCACCGGTGAGGCCGGCGCCATTCGCGCTCGCGCTGCTGCTGGTTCCCGCCGCGGCGAGCGCAGGACCCCCGTTCCTGACCGACGATCCCGAGCCGACCGACTTGGGGCACTGGGAAATCTACGCGCCGCGGTTCGAGGCAGAAGGTAGCGGACGCGACTTTGCAGGGGATCTCGGCGCGGAGATCAACTACGGCGCGGCGCCGGATCTGCAGGTCACCGTGGGTCTGCCGACCGCCTACTCGCACGATGCGCGAGGCTGGCACTGGGGCGCCGGCGACCTCGAAGCGTCGGTCAAGTATCGCTTCTACGACAACGAAGCGGCCGGCCTGCAGGTCGCCGCATTTCCAGGCGTGACGCTGCCGACCGCGAGCCACGGCATGGGCGCAGGACGCGTGACGGCGCTCCTGCCCCTCTGGGCCCAGAAGGACATCGGGCCGTGGTCGGTAATCGGCGGGGGCGGCTACGCGGTCAATCCGGGTTCAGGCAACCGGGACTACTGGACCGGCGGCATTGCCGCGACGCGGCAGTTCGGGAAGGGTTTGCTGATTGGTGTTGAGGCTGACCGGCAAGGATCCGACACTCTCGGCGGTCGCGCATCGACCAGCCTGGGGATCGGCGCTATCGTCGATCTCAAGGGCCCGTTCCGTCTGCTCGCCTCGGGCGGGCCGACGTGGATCGACGGGGGCACAAGCGGGTTTCATGCGTTTGCGGCTCTGGGGCTTGATTTCTAGCCTCGCGCCACCCATCGTGTATTACTGAGGTAACACAGCCGTCGATGCGCATGTTTCGAGAGCGATTGGACAGGAACGGCGGCCGCGCACCGGCTGACGACGCCGAGGACGATCCCGGCTTCTATTCGCTGCAGGACGCGCCGGGCGATCCCTGGGCTGCCCGGCTCGAGCAGATCGACCGCTATCTGGAAGCGACCAAGCCGGCGCAGGGCGGCAAGCCCGCAAAGAAGCACAGTCGGTGGTGGTGGATCAGCCGCGGGTTCGCGCTGTTCCTGGTTCTGTTGGTTGCCATCGTATTGTGGCTGGCACTCACCGCGCCGCTGTCAAAGTCGCTGCAGCCGATCGCTCCGCCCGAGATAACCCTGCTGGCATCGGACGGCACCCCTATCGCGCGCAACGGAGCCCATGTCGACAAGCCGGTGCAGGTGTCGAAGCTGCCGGCTTACGTGCCGAACGCCTTCATCGCCATCGAGGACCGGCGGTTCTATCATCACTGGGGGGTCGACCCGCGAGGCATTGCCCGCGCGCTGTGGACAAATGTCTCGAGCGGCCGCACCGAGGGCGGCAGCACGATCACCCAGCAGCTTGCCAAGTTCACCTTCCTGACACCGAAGCAGACCCTCGGTCGCAAGCTCCGCGAAATGCTGATCGCTTTCTGGCTCGAGGCCTGGCTGACCAAGGACCAGATACTCGAACGCTACTTGTCGAACGCCTATTTCGGCGACAACTGCTACGGCTTGCGGGCAGCCTCGCTGCACTACTTCCACCGTCAGCCGGAAAGGCTCACCCGTGGACAGGCCGCGATGCTCGCGGGCTTGCTGCAGGCTCCGTCGCGCTACGATCCGACCGACAACTTCAACCTCGCGGCGAAGCGGATGCGCACCGTGCTCCAGGCCGAGGTCGATGCCGGCTACATGAGACTGGCGCAGGCGAGGGCGACGCCGACGCCGAAGCTCGACGTGCGGCCCAACAGCGACCTGCCGACCGGAACCTACTTCGCCGACTGGGCCCTGCCGCAGGCGCGCCAGTTGTCGGACGTCGGCTATTCGCGCCAGACGCTGACTACGACGCTCGATTCGCGCCTGCAGGGGATCGCCCGGCGGGTCATCCAGCGCGCGCCGCTGGGCCACGCGCAGGTCGCCCTGGTGGCGATGCATCCCAACGGCGAGGTCGTCGCGATGATCGGCGGCAAGGATTACGAGAAGTCGCCGTTCAACCGCGCCACGCAGGCGATGCGGCAGCCGGGCTCGACCTTCAAGCTGTTCGTCTATCTCGCGGCGTTCG
>DATJHD010000353.1:0-4366 GCA_035494275.1 Croceibacterium sp. | reverse complement strand
GAAGACGGCTGGACCTGGCATCGCGGCGGCGAACGGCCGGGCGGAGGAGTGGCGCCCGACATCATCCACATAGGCGACCGCTACTACGTCACCTACGCGGTAGGCGGCGGCGGGCTGAACGGCGGCCACGCCAGCAACGTGAAGGTGATGTGGACGAGGTCGCTCGATCCCGGCTCACCCGTTTTCGGCTACCACGATGTCGGGGTCGTCGCCTCGAGCAACGGCAAGGAAGACCAGGACGCCATCGATCCAGCCTTTCTTCTCGCCAAGGGCCGCCTGTGGCTGAGCTATGGCACATACTTCGGGTATATCCGCATGGTCGAGCTCGATCCGAGGACCGGGCAGCGCCTGCGCGGCAACCAGCCGGTCGACGTCGCGATCGACATGGAGGCGACGGACCTGCTCTACCGCGACGGCTGGTATTACCTGCTCGGCACGCACGGCACCTGCTGCGACGGGCCCAATTCATCGTACAACATCCGCGTCGGCCGCTCGCGCAACCCGCTGGGCCCCTATGTCGACAACATGGGCGTTCCGCTGCTCAAAGGCGGGGGCAAGCTGGTCATTGCGGGGCGCGGCCGCGCCTATGGGCCGGGTCATTTCGGGCTGCTCGACCTCGGCGACGGCGTCGAGAAGTTCTCGATGCATTACGAGTCCGACATGGATCGCGGGGGCCGCAGCGTCCTCGCCATCGCCCCGTTGCTGTGGCAGGACGGCTGGCCGGTTGCCGGCGAGAACCTTGCCCCCGGCACATACGAGATCCAGTCGGAACGGAGCGGCGGCGCGCTCGAACTGGCGACCGACTTCGTGCGCATGGCGTTCGATCGCCGGCGTTCCTTCTCCACCCCCGCGGGCGAGGAGATCCGCCCGATCCCCAATCAGACGCTGGCGCAGGATTCCGCCGCCTGGCCGAGCGGGCCGATCGCGGTCGATCTCGGCGACTACATGATCCGGCCACACCAGCAGTGGACCATCACGCCGGTGGCCGCCGCGGGGGGAGCGTTCGGCGCGCCCTACTACAGGATCGCCATCGCCGGAACCGACCGGGTGCTTGCGGCGACGCAAGAAGGCGCAGTCGTCGCGCAGCCGGCGTTCACCGGCGCCGACGAGCAACTGTGGCGGATTGATCAGCTTACCGACGGCACTTATCGGATCATCCCCAAGCAACCGCTCGGCTTGAGCAAGCCCAAGGCGCTGGTCGCGATCGGCGCGAGTACGCCTGTGCTTGCGCGTTTCAATCCGGCTGACGACAGCGGTCGCTGGACCTTCAGGAAGCCGTAGACGAGACCTTTTCCAAGGGGGCAATGCGCCGCACCGCCCGCTCGCCCTTGCCTCAGGTCGCTTGAAACAGCCCGGCCACGTCCATCGCCGCATCGACCTTCTTCTTCGCTTCCTCGCTGCAGGGCGCGATCGGCAACCTCGTCTCGCTGGTGAGCCAGTTGTGCACGCGGCTGAGCGCGTACTTGGTCGGCGAGGGACTGGCGTCGGCGAACAGCGCCTTGTGCAGCGGGAACAGGCGGTCGTTGAGCTCGCGCGCCCTGGAGAAGTCGCCGGAAAGGCAGGCGGCGTGGAACTCGGCGCATTGCCTGGGGGCGACGTTGGCCGTGACCGAGATGCAGCCGACCTGACCGAACGCGTAGCCGCCCAGCGCCAGCGGATCGTCCCCCGACAGCTGGCAGAACGACGAACCCGCGCCCAGGCGGTGCTGGACCGCGCGCTGAAGGTCGCCGCTCGCATCCTTGATGCCGACGATCCGCCCGGGATAGCGGCGGACGAGCTCCACCACGGTCTGTGGCTCGATGTCGGTCACCGTGCGGCCGGGCACGTTGTAGAGCACGATCGGCAAGTCACACTGCTCGGCGAGATGGGAAAAGTGCGCTAAGAGACCCGCCTGGCTCGGCCGGTTATAATAAGGCGCGACGAGGAGCGCTGCGTCGGCGCCGAGGTCCTTCGACACCTGCATGTGCCACAGCGCTGTCTTGGTATCGTTCGAGCCGCAACCGGCGATCACCGGCACGCGACCGGCTGCCTGCTCGACGCAAAGGGCGATGACCCTGTGGTGCTCCTCGTTGTCCATCGTCGAGGCTTCGCCCGTTGTGCCGCAGGGCACGAGGGCGCTCGAGCCGTTATCGATCTGCCAATCGACAAAGCGCCGGAAAGCGGCCTCGTCCAACGCTCCGTCGCGAAAAGGAGTCACCAGAGCGGGAATCGAGCCTGAAAACATTGTGTCGCGCTCCAGAAATGATTCAAAAGGGTTCCCCGGTTCGCCGTGCCAAAGGGATCATTCACCGCCTGATAAGGAGCCGCTTGCCATAATGTCCAGCATGCATCGACGTGCTCTTGCCTCAGTCCTTTTCGTCACCGCTGCCTGCCCGGCGTTTCCCTCCGCGGCCGAGGCACCGGCTCAATCCCAACAGGCCCAGCCGGCCCAACAGGCTCAGCCGGCCCAACAGGCGCCGCAGGCCGAGCCGGCGCGAACAGAGCTGACCGCCACGTACAGCGCGGCCGATTGGGACCGGGCGCGCGCCAACCTGGTCGCGAAGGCGCCCGGACGCATGGCGCAGGCGGTAAGCCTCTGGCAGCAACTGACCGCGAGCAACAGCTACAGCTTCGGTGACTACGCGAACTTCCTGCTCGCCTATCCGCGCTTCCCCGACGCGGACAAGCTGCAGGGCTTCGCCGAAGACAGGCTGAAGACCGATGCCGTGGCGCCCGATCGTCTGGTGTCGTTCTTCGACAAATACCCGCCGAAAACCAACTTCGCGCGCGCGCGCTATGCTCTCGCGCTGCAGGTTGTGCGCCCACAATCGGCTTTCGACGTCGCCCGCGCCGCGTGGCGTGGCGGCCAGATGGATCCGGCGGCCGAAAATTCGCTCCTGGCGGTTTACGGCGGCCGCTTCACGCAGGACGACCAGGACGCGCGCATGGATGCGCTCCTGTGGCAGCGCGACGCCGACGAAGCGGCGCGGCAGATCGCCCGCGTCGCGCCGGCCAGATTGCCGGCCTTCCAGGCGCGGCTGGCGATCCTCCAGGGCGGAGATGGCTTTACGGTGGCGCCGGGCGCGCTGAGCGACCCCGGCTATTTGTACAACCGCAGCCGCGAGCTGCGCACCGAAGGCAACGCGCGTGCGGCAGTCGACCTCCTGGCCAACCACCCGCCGCTTACGTCGCTGCCTTTCGACCAGACGGCTTGGGTATCCGAACTGCTGACGGTCGCTCGTCTCGGCGGTGGCAGCGACGCCGTGAAGATTGCCTCGACGATCGACCAGGCCTTCGCTCCGAACACCAATTTCGCGAGCCAGCCCTACAAGCTGCGTGACGACTACACATCGCTGATGTGGCTCGGCGCGACGAAGGCATGGCAAATGGGCAATCCGGCCGCGGCGGTACCGCTGTTCTACCGCTACGGCTACGCGGCGAAGACCTCGCCGACCAGATCGAAAGGGCTTTACTGGGCCGGCCTCGCGGCGCAGGCGGCAGGCGATTCTGCCAACTCCCAGCGCTACTATCAGCTGGCGGCGCAGTACCCCGACCGCTTCTATGGCCAGCTGGCGCGCGAGAGGCTGGGCCAGCCCCTGACGTTCCAGGCACCTCCGTCCGTGGCGCCGACGCCTGCGGAACGTGCGGCCTTCGTGGCCCAACCGCTGACCCAGGCCGTGACGGAGGTCGCCAGGGACGCGCCATGGAGCGTCGGGATCAAGTTCTACCGCGAGATCGCCGACCAGGCCGACACGCTCGACGAGCATGTGCTCGTCGCCCAGCTGGCGCGCGACATCGGCCGGCGCGACCTCGCCGTCATCCTTTCGAACGCCGCGGACGCAGACGGCTTCTCCGGTTTTACCAGTATCGGCTATCCGACGATCAATGCTCCTTCAGGAACCGACTGGACGATGGTCCACGCCATCAGCCGCCAGGAAAGCCAGTTCGCCGACAATGCGATCAGCTATGCCGGTGCGCAGGGCCTCATGCAGCTGATGCCGGGCACTGCCCGGGAGCAGGCCGGAAAGCTCGGGATCCAGTACCTGTCCGCCTCGCTCGTCAGCGACCCAAGCTACAACGTGCAGCTCGGCAATTCCTACATCCGCCGCATGCTCAACTATTACGGCGGCAGCTATCCGCTGGCGATCGCCGCCTACAATGCCGGTCCCGGCAACGTGAACAAGTGGCTGGCGGCCAATGGCGACCCGCGCACCGGCGCGATCAGCTGGGTCAACTGGATCGAGGCGATTCCGATCTACCAGACCAAGGACTACATCCAGCGAGTGCTCGAGAATGCGGTGGTCTATGAGGCCCTGCACCCGGACAAGGCGCCGGGCGGCAAGCCGCGCAGTCTCAGCCAGTTCCTGCACTGATCCGCGAAACCTTT
>DATJHD010000352.1:0-3297 GCA_035494275.1 Croceibacterium sp. | reverse complement strand
GCCGCGCGAGTTGGCGATCCTCAAGAAGCTCGTCGACGACACCGCCGCCGAGGTGTTCGCCGAGCGCGGCGCCAGGGTCGATTATCTCGTCGGCACGATGATCGAGCTGCCGCGCGCGGCGCTCCTCGCCGGCGAGATCGCGGAGGTAGCGCGGTTCTTCTCGTTCGGCACCAACGACCTCACGCAGACGACCCTCGGCGTCAGCCGCGACGACGCCGGCGGGTTCCTGCGGACTTACGTCGAGAAGGGCATCTATGCCCGCGATCCGTTCGTCAGCCTCGACGTCGAGGGCGTCGGCCAGCTGATCGCGCTGGCGGCACAGCGGGGCAGGGCAACCCGGCCCGACCTCAAGCTCGGCATCTGCGGCGAGCACGGCGGCGACCCCCAGAGCATCGCCTTCTGCGAAAGAACAGGCCTCGACTACGTCAGCGCCTCGCCCTTCCGCGTGCCGATCGCCCGGCTCGCCGCGGCCCAGGCGGCGCTACGATCCGCGCAGTGACTTGCGGCCGCTGAGGGTGAGAATTTCGAAGGTCTCGATCACTCGCCCATCGGGTCCGGCGGCGGCGAGGAACGCGGCCCGCGCCCGCTCCAGCGCGGACTTGCCGAGCGGCGGCGCCGGAGAGGCGAGGACGTTACCGAGACCCTGGTCGCGCAAGTCGGCCACCAGGCGGTCGAACGAGCGGTAGGCCACGCGCAACGTTCGGCCATCGGCCACCGGTTCGGTCCACCCGGCCCGCTGGAGCAACGCGGCAGCGGCGCGAATGTCGACCATCGGATGAAGCCGCGCGGCGGGCCTGTCTGCGTCGGCCGCGAGCATCGCCGAGCGCAGGTGCGGAACGCTCCCGGCGCCGACGAACGAGGCAATCGCCCGCCCGCCCGGCGCCAACGCCTCGCGGACGTGGATCAATGACCCGGGAAGGTCGTTGACCGTGTCGAGCGTGCCGAGGCTGACGACGAGGTCGAACCCGGCGACCGGGTACGGCAGCTCCTCGTCCAGCGCGTCGACGTCGCGCGAGATGACATCGTGGCCCTGCGCGACGAGGCCCCGGACCAGCACGCCGGTGCGGTCGCCGATCACCAGCGCTTCGCCCGGCGGCTGGCGGACGAACGAAAGCCGCTCGGCGACATCCTCGATCATGTCTTCGAGGACGAATCGCGCGGCCCCCGCGTTCGCCTGCCTCGCCAGCGCCCGCCGGCGCGCCGCGCGCCGCCTGGCGGGATCGAAGATGCGGGGCGGGGCGGCCATGCGTGGGTCCCTGGCGCCGCCGCGACGGATGCGCAAGCGCTTGCCCGCCCGGCATCGGGCGGGCGGCAGCGATCCCGGGTCATCCTGGTCCGCGGCGTCGCGGCGCGACGCCAACGCCGGTGTTTCGGCGTTCAAGCGGGGCGGGGCCCGAAAAGCGAGCGTCGCCTGCCTTGCGCGCGTCCTCGGCGAGGCGCTCGATCCATGCCTTTCAAGCAAAACGCCCGGGGGGTTGCCCCGGGCGTTCGCGTGACGAAAATCGCTGGACCAAGGCATCGCCCCCAGTGGATGCCGACCGGTCCAAACCCTCATGTTTCGGCCCGTCTCTTGTCGTTTCGGTACCGAGACCCCCCATACCTTGGCGCCGATGCGCGTCCGGTCTGGACTGGCGGTCCGTCAAAACCGCGCACATATTCATTTCACTGAAAGGTTTTCGAAAAAAGCCACCTTCGCTGGGTCCGATGGATTTTGCCACGCATCTGTGGTTATCGTGCAACAAATCGGCCCGCCCCCCGGCGGTCGCGCAAGAGTCTGAAAGGAAAAAGCCATTTCCGGCACCGATAGTGAGCGCGACGCCCGTGAGCGGGGCAGCGAATTCCTGCCGAAGTTCGACTCGGCGGGGCTGCTCTCGGCTGTCGTCCAGCACGGCGGCACCGGCGAGGTGCTGATGGTTGCCTTCATGGATCGCGAGGCGCTCGACAAGACTCGCGAGACGGGCCTCGCTCATTTCCATTCGCGAAGTCGCGGGCGCTTGTGGATGAAGGGCGAGACGTCGGGACACGTGCTGCGGGTGCAGCAGATCCTGGTCGATTGCGATCAGGACGCGCTCGTGCTGAAGGCCTTGCCGGAAGGCCCCGCCTGCCATACCGGCGCCGGCAGTTGCTTCTACCGTGAGCTCGGGGCTGACGAACTCCTGCCGATAGACTGACAAAAAATGCCGACCTACCGCCCGCCGGCGCGCGACACGCGCTTCGTACTGACTGACCTGCTGAAGATCGGCGACCATGCCGAGTGGCCGGTCGACGCGGACCTGCTCGACGCGATCGTCGAGGAGGCCGGCCGCTTTGCGGCGCAAGTGATCGCTCCCCTCAACAGGGCGAGTGACGAGGAGGGCTGCACGCGTCACCCCGACGGCTCGGTGAGCACGCCCAGCGGCTTTCGCGAAGCGTACAAGGCCTATGTCGAAGCGGGCTGGGGAACCCTTGCGCTGCCGGCAGAATACGGCGGCCAGGGCCTGCCGCACGTTCTGGCGACGGTGGTTGAGGAATACCTCGATTCCGCCTGCCATGCGTTCAACATGTACCCCGGGCTGACTCACGGCGCTGTTTCCGCGCTGCTCGCCAAGGGCAGCGAGGAATTGAAGGCGCACTATCTTCCCAAGCTCGTTTCGGGCGAGTGGCTCGGGACGATGGCTCTGACCGAGTCCCAGGCGGGCACCGATCTCGGGCTCATCCGCACCCGGGCCGAGCCGTGCGAGGATGGCAGCTATCGCGTCACCGGCGAGAAGATCTTCTGCTCCGGCGGCGAGCAGGATCTGACCGAGAACATCGTCCACCTCGTGCTGGCGAAGCTTCCCGACGCGCCCGCGGGTTCACGCGGGATCTCGCTGCTGCTGGTACCGAAAGTCCTGCCTGGCGGCGCGCGCAATGCCGTGTCGTGCGGCTCGATCGAGCACAAGATGGGGATCCGCGGCAGCGCGACATGCGTGATGAACTTCGATGGCGCGAAAGGGTGGCTGGTCGGCGAGCCGAACACCGGGCTGGCGGCGATGTTCATCATGATGAACGCGGCCCGCCTCAGTTGCGGAAACCAGGGCCTGGCCCAGGCCGAGCTCGCCTACCAGAATGCCGCCGCCTACGTTCTCGACCGCAAGCAGGGCAGGGCCGCGACGAGTTCGGCCCCGGCCGATCCATTGATCGCCCAGCCGGACGTGCGCCGGATGCTGATGGACGCGCGGGCGTTCACCGAGGGCATGCGGGCCCTGGTGCTGTGGACGGCGCTGCAGCTCGACATCTCGCACGCTGCGCCGACGGACCAGGAACGCGCCGCCATCG
>DATJHD010000351.1:0-5698 GCA_035494275.1 Croceibacterium sp. | reverse complement strand
CCGCTGCGCGACTCGACGCGGATCGGCAAGCCCATTTCCTCGACCGGCGCGACGAGGTTGCGCTGGACGTCGTAGGCGAGCGCCTTGAGCGGCGAGACGTAAAGCGTGTGCAGCCCTTCGGGAGGGGGCCCGCCGCCGAGGCGCGAGGGCGTGAAATCGGCCAGCGTCGGCAGGAAACCGGCAAGGGTCTTGCCTGCTCCCGTGTCGGCGACGAGCAGCGCGCTTCGTCCGGCGTCGCTCGCCGCCAGCATCTCGCCCTGGTGCCGCCGCACGCGCCAGCCACGGCCTTCAAACCAGGCGGCAATCTCGGGGGGAATCGCGGGCACGTCGGCCATCCGCAAGGTGTCGCAGCCGACATTGGCTACGGCAAGACGGCAAGACGCCATCGGCTTGCGCCGGGCCGGGAAACCGGCGGGCGCCGTCGCCCGTTTGGATGGCAGCAGGAGGGCGCCGCCGCGCGCCGGCGCCGCACCTCGGCCGATCCAGAGGAGACGACCATGGCAGACCGTAACCGATACAACCGCCGCAACCGCTATCAGGACTGGAACCAGCGCGACGAGCGCAGCTGGCGCGACCAGGAGGAACAGTTTTCGGGCGACCGCCGGGGCGGCCAACCCGATTATGAAGAAGGTTATGGCGGCCAGATGAGCGAACCCTATGGCGGCGGCTACGGTCAGCGCCAGGGCGACTACGAGGCCGGCTGGGACCGCAGCTCGCGCTATGGCCAGGCCGGCACCGGCTATTCGCGCCAGGGCCGCGACTATGCCGGCGAAGGCGAATACAACTACGGCCCCGCGCGCTACGACACGGCCCCCGGCTGGCGCGGCAGCAGCTTCACGATGAACGACCAGGCGGGACGCGATTTCAACTCGCGCACCGACCGCAACTACGGCGCCTACGGCGATTACGGCAGCTACGGCTATCCCGGGTACGGCGGCTACAGCGGCTTCGGCACATACGGTTACGGCCCCGGCGCCGCGTACGGCTACGGCCAGACCGGCGGATACACCGGCCGTGTCGGCGGACCGCGGGGGTATGACCGCAACCGCCGCGACTGGTTCGACCGGGCCGGCGACGAGGTCATGAGCTGGTTCGGCGACGAGGACGCCGCTCGCCGCCGCCGCCAGGATCATTCCGGCCGCGGCCCGGCAAACTACACCCGCTCGGACGACCGCATCCGCGAGGACGTGAACGATAACCTGACCGACGACTGGGGCGTCGATGCCGGCAACATCACCGTCAAGGTCAGCAACGGCGAGGTGACCCTCGAGGGCACCGTCTCGACCCGGCTGCAGAAGCGCCGCGCCGAGGATTGCGCCGAGGAAGTCTCCGGCGTGAAGAACGTGCAGAACAACCTAAGGGTTCAGGAGCGCTCGGCGTGGGACCGCAACGAGGACACCGAGAGCGGCAGGCTGACTGGCCCGTCGGCCAAGAGAGGCGAGAACATCACCTAAACGGCGACGTATAGGGAAAATGAAAGGGGCGCTTCGGCGCCCCTTTCTCGTGCGCCTCAATGCGCCGCCTGCGCGCTTCGCTCGAGCCCCGACGCGGCGAGCTGCTCGTCGATCTGCCCGAGCAGGCGGTCGAGCCCTTGCCGACTGTCGCTCTCGGCGCGGGCGACGAGGACGTCCTGGGTGTTGGAGGCGCGAAGCAGCCACCACCCGTCATCGGTGGTGACCCTGACGCCGTCGGTTTCGTCGACCTGGGCGCCGGAGTTCTCGAGCCGCCGCTTGATCTCGTCGATGGCGGCGAACTTGCGGCTCTCGTCGACCTGGAAGCGCATCTCCGGCGTGTTGATCATGTTGGGCATCGCCCCGCGCAGCTCGGTGACCGACCGGCCGAGCCGGGCCGACGCGGCGATCAGCCGCACCGCGGCATAGAGCGCGTCGTCGTAGCCGTAATACTGGTCAGCGAAGAAGATGTGGCCGCTCATCTCGCCGGCGAGCGGCGCATGGATCTCCTTCATCTTGGACTTGATCAGGCTGTGCCCGGTCTTCCACATCAGCGGCTTGCCGCCGAGCTCGGCGACACTGTCGAACAGCGCGCGGCTGGCCTTCACATCGGCGATGATCGTCGCCCCCGGTGACCTCGCCAGCAGGTCCTGCGCATAGATCATCAGCAGCTGGTCGCCCCAGATGATCCGGCCTTCGCCGTCGATCGCGCCGATGCGGTCGCCGTCGCCGTCGAAGGCAATTCCGAAGTCGAGGTTCTTCTCCGCGACAAGCCGGCCAAGGTCTTCGAGGTTCGCCGGCACCGTGGGGTCGGGATGATGATTGGGGAAATTGCCGTCGACCTCGGTGTAGAGCGTGAAATGCTCCCCCGGCAGCCGGGCGGTCAGCACCTCGAGGGCGGGCCCCGCGGCACCGTTGCCGGCATCCCAGCCGACCCGAAGCCCGGCGAGGCGATCGGCCGGGATGCCGTCGAGGCCGGCCAGCAGGCGCTCGACATATTCCTGCATGATCTCGCGCGTCTCGATGGTACCGGTGCCGTCGACCCAGTCGCCCGACGCCGCGAGCCGACCGATCGTCTGGATGTCCTCCCCGAAGAACGGCCGTCCCTGAAGCACCATCTTGAAGCCATTGTAATTGGCGGGATTGTGGCTGCCGGTTATCTGAATGCCGCCGTCGAGCCCTTCCGTCGAGGCTTCGGCGTAGTACAGCATCGGCGTCGGCCCGAGGCCGATGCGCACGACGTCGCATCCGCTCGCCGTCAACCCTTCGCACAGCGCATGCTCGAGCATCGGCGAGCTGACGCGCCCGTCGTATCCGACCGCGACCCTTTTGCCGCCGGCCTGCCGCAGCAGGGTGGCAAAGCCGCGGCCGATGGCGCGGGCATCGTCCGGCCCCAGGGTCTCACCGATGATCCCGCGAATGTCGTATTCGCGCAGGACGGTCGGGTCGAAGCGGTGACTCATAGGGACTCCTTTTCAGTCGGGCAAGGCGTCGAGCAGCAGGTCCCGTGCGTCGTTCGCCTCATGCACCTGGTCGCTGGTCCCGCCCCGGTCCGGGTGGACCACAGCCACCAAACGCTTGTGGGCCTCGATTATTTCCGTGCGGCCGGCGCTCGACCTCACGCCGAGCAGCTTGCGGGCGCGAACCAGGGCCTGTTGCCGCGCGGTGTCGCTCGATTCCCACGGCCACCGTCCCGTCGCCATTTTCCATACCACGGCCGCCAGACCCAGGAGGACGATTAGCTTGACCATGACCCTTACGCCGCCTCGGCGCGATCGCTGAAGCCGGGCAGGTGCAGCTTGGCGACGAGCTCGCGCAGTTCCTGGCGGGCGACGAGGTGGCTCGTGCCGAGCCCGCCGAGCTGCCCCTTGTCGAGCAGCGTCAGGCCCGAGGGAAACAGCTCGCGGTAGATCACGCGTTCGCTGAGCCCTTGCGCCACGCGGAAGCCCACGCGCCTGCTGAGCTCGTTGAGCGCGCCGTCGACCCGCTTCTGGTTGCGGGCATCGACGTGGTGCACCCGATTGCGCACGACCACCCAGTCCATCTCGCGGCGATCGTGGATCGCCCGCGTCTTGCGCGCTTCGAATATGAGCTCGGCGTAGAACGACAGGCGGCGGATCTTGAAGGTTTCGGCGTCGACCTGGCCGATGAGGTCGAAATCGACGAAGCTGTCGTTCATCGGCGTGACGAGGGTGTCGGCGCGGGTGGCCGCGTGGCGCGCGAGCGGGTCGTCGCGGCCCGGCGTGTCGAAGATGACGAAGTCGCTGGGGCCCGTGAGATCACCCCTGGAAAGGCGCTCGATCGTCCCCTCGAGATCCTCGACCGATCCGCCCTCGAACACGTCGAAGCGCACGCCCGGCAGCTCGATGCCGCGCCGGCGTTCGGTCTCGGTGCGGTTCTCGAAATAGCGGTAAAGCGTCCTCTGCCGCGGATCGAGATCGATTGCCGCCACTTTCGCCCCGAGATAGGCGAGCGCCACCGCCACGTGCACCGCCGTGGTCGACTTGCCCGTGCCGCCCTTCTCGTTGGCGAAAACGATGCGATGCGGTGGCTTCGACACGTGCGGGCGGACTTTCTCTGTCGCGACGAGGCCGCTAGGGCCGGTTCCCTGACGCTCTTATCCAAGGGGTGTGCCCGTGCAAACCGTCAACCGCCAGCCTGACCTGCGGGAAGCTGTGGACATGCTGCGCGTAAATGGGCCGGTGGCGCTGGTGCCGACGATGGGAGCGCTTCACGACGGGCATCTTGCGCTGGTTCGCGAAGCGAGCAAACGGGCCGCTTCGGTGGTCGTTTCGATCTTCGTCAATCCGATGCAGTTCGGGGCCACCGAGGACCTCGACGCCTACCCGCGCCAGCTGGCCGAGGATTCCCGCCTGCTCGAGGCCGAGGGCGTGGACCTGCTGTGGGCGCCGAGGGTCGAGGAGGTCTATCGGCAAGGTTTCGCGACCACCGTGTCCGTCCGCGGCATCAGCGAAGGCTTGTGCGGCGCTTCGCGCCCAGGGCATTTCGACGGCGTGGCGACCGTCGTGTGCAAGCTGTTCAACCAGGTGCGGCCCGATCTCGCGGTGTTCGGCGAAAAGGACTGGCAGCAGCTCGCGGTGATCCGGCGCATGGCGAGGGATCTCGACCTGACGCAGCCCAGCGCGGACGCGATCCTGGGGGCGCCCACCGTGCGCGAGGCCGACGGCCTCGCCCTTTCCAGCCGCAACCGCTACCTCTCGCCCGAGGATCGCCGACGGGCGGCCACCTTGCCGTCCGCGATGCGCGGTGCGATCGCGAGAATCGAACGCGGAGACCCTGTTCCGGCAGCGCTCGCGGCGCTCAAGCAGGCGCTGATCGAGGGCGGCTTCGAGCGCGTCGATTATGCCGAGCTCGCCGATGCGGAGAACCTGACCCCGCTCGCTCAGCCCGGCGAACGGCCCGCGCGCGTCTTCGTCGCCGCGCGCATCGGCGGGACGCGGCTGATCGACAATATGCCGCTCACCGGCCGCGGCCCTTGAAGCGGCGGCCAATCCGGCGTCAAAATGCACCGCTGGCAATTCGCCGCGCGGTTATGTAGTTGCAGCCGAAACTTGTTCCGGAAGGAGACGCGGTGAAGCTCGGGCGACTCAATCATGTCGGCGTGGCCGTGCCCGATCTCGACGCGGCGCGCTCGTTCTGGCGCGAGACGATGGGCGCGACCGAGGTGGGCGAGCCGTTCGACATGCCCGAGCAAGGCGTGCGCGTGTGCTTCGTCGATACGCCGAACTTCGGTACGCAGGTCGAGCTGCTCGCGCCGCTCGCAAGCGAGAGTCCGCTCGGCGGCTTCCTCGCGAAGAACCCGCTGGGCGGGCAGCACCACCTGTGCTTCGAAGTGCCGGATATTGTCGAGGCCCGCGCCGAGTTCGATGGCATGGGCAAGCGCATCCTTGGCCCGACCCGCATCGGCGCGCACGGCACGCCGATCTTCTTCGTCCACCCCAAGGACATGGGCGGTATCCTCATCGAGATCATGGAAAGCCCGAAGGCGCTTTGATGGCCGACAAGCCGACCAAGGCCGACTGGCAGGCGCGCGCCGACGAGGAGGTCAAGGGCCGCGACCTCGCGTGGCACCTCCCCGAGGGTTTCGCCGTCGAGCCGCTCTACACCGCCGCCGACGCGCCCGCGGATGCGGGGCTCCCCGGCTTCGCGCCGTTCACTCGCGGCCCTTACGCCAGCATGTACGCCGGGCGTCCGTGGACCATCCGCCAGTATGCGGGCTTCTCGAC
>DATJHD010000350.1:0-2639 GCA_035494275.1 Croceibacterium sp. | reverse complement strand
AGCCGAGCGAGAAGCGCGCCCGCGAGAAAGCGGCCGCCGTGCGCCGCGCCCGCAAGCTCGAGCGCAAGCGGATGGAGCGTGACGGCAGCAAGTAAGCGCCGCTTGTCACTGGACCAAGCTTAAGCCAAAGGGGCGCGGGGGGGCATTCCCGCGCCCTTTTCGCATCAGGAAACCACGATGGTCGAACCCACCCGCGTCCCGCTCCAGCCGATCCGCAAGGGCTCGCTCGCCAAGGTCTGGCTCGGGATAGTGATTGTGTTGGTGGTGGCGGCTGCAGCCGCCTGGTGGGTCGCGCCGAAGAGCGTGAAGGTGACCGAGCTCGTCGCCGGCTCCGGTCCGCATCCGACGAAGGACGATGTCGTGTTCCTCGATTATGTCGGCAAGCTGCCCAATGGGACGGTGTTCGATCAATCGCGTCCGTTGAACCTGCCGGTGCAGGGAGTCCTGCCGGAAGGGACGCCGATGCCGGTCACGGGCACCATTGCCGGCTTCTCGGACGGCCTGCAGAAGATGCAGGCGGGCGGGAAGTACCAGCTCTATATCCCGGCGGACAAAGCCTATGGCGCAAAGCCACCGGCCGGATCGCCGATCCCGCCCAACAGCGACTTGACGTTCGACATCACCGTGCACGCGATCATGCCGGAGGCCGAAGCCGAGCAGCGCTTCAGGATGCTGCAGCAAATGATGCAGCAGTCGCAGGGCGCGCCGGGCGATCGGTCAGCGCCGGGCGGCGCTCCGCCACCGAACGGCGGACAGTAGCGCGCTTTCGCCCATAAGCCGCACCGTGCTAAGCTCTCTCAGGGGAGGGCATGGCCGTGGCCGATGAAGTCGATAGCGTCCCAGTCGATGCAAACGCCGTGGAGACGCCTGACTGGCCGTTGCGGCCATGGCTGCTGGCGGGCCTGCTCGGCATCGCCGGGCTGCTGATTCATTTCTTCACGCACGAAAAGGACGATGTGCCCTGGCGGGTCGCCGTCGCTGCGTTCCTGTTCTTCGGCTCGCTCGCGGCAGCCTTTACCGTCGAACGCCACCGGTGGAAGGAACCGGTCGCGTTCGCGGTGGTGATCGGCCTGGTCATGGCCGGGCTGGCCTGGCGTGCGGTCAACTACGGCGATTACCTGGCCGACGAGCAGTACGGCTTCGCCTCGGGGGTGGTCGCCACCGCGCTGGCATTGCCGCTGTTCCAGGCCGGATTCCTCAGGACCCGCCTCAGGACGTCCTACGCCGCGATCTATCACCACATCTGGACCGACGCGATCAGCGCGGCCGGGGCGCTGGCGTTCACCGGCCTTTCGTGGTTGGCGCTGGCGATCCTTTCCGAGCTCTTCCGCCTGCTCAAGATCGACCTGCTGCACGACCTGATGAATCAGGCCTGGTTCGGCTGGACCTATTCGGGCGTCGCTTTCGGCGGCGCGCTCGGCGTGCTGCGCAACCAGCTCAAGGTCCTCGCGACGCTGCAAACGATCGTGCTGCTGGTGCTGTCGCTGATCGCCGTGCCGCTCGCCGTCGGCCTCGTCGTGTTCCTGCTGGCGACCGCCATTTCCGGGCCGCACGTGTTGTGGGAGGCGACCCGCAACGCGACGCCGATTTTGCTGACCTGCGCGGCAGGCGCGTTCGTGCTTACCAGCGTAATCCTGCGGCAGGACGACCCGGCGATGACCGGCTCGCGCCTTATGCGCATCGCGGCGTTTGCACTCGCCGCCGTGATCCTTCCTCTGGCGGTTTTCGCCGCGGTCTCGCTGGGCCTCAGGCTCGACCAGTACGGTCTCGCCCCGGAGCGGTTGTGGGGCCTCGTGGCGGTCATTGTCGCCTGCGCCTGGGGCGTCGGCTACTGGGGCGCGCTTATCCGCGGGCGCAAGGCGAACTGGGCGCGGCGGCTGCGCGAGGCCAACTTCAATCTCGCGGTGGGAAGCTGCGGCCTGGCGCTGCTGCTCGCGTTGCCGATCCTCAATTTCGGCGCGATCTCGGCGGGCAACCAGCTGCACCGGCTCGCAAGCGGCAAGGTGAAGCCGGACAAGTTCGACTTCGCCGCGCTGCGCTGGGATTTCGGCGAGGCGGGCAAGCGCGCGCTTGCCGGACTAGCCAAGAGCCCCAATGCCCGCATCGCGGAGCTGGCGCGGGCGGCGATAGAGCAGAAGCAAAGAACCTATTTCGCCGGGGAACAAAAAGTGCGCGCCGACAGCGACTACCCATTGCGGGTGCAACCGGACGATCCGATACTTCGCCAGTGGGTCCTCGCGTACCTGAAGGCGAATTCCTACGAGTGTCAGGACGCCTGCGTCGCGCTCGATCTCGGTTCCATCCCGAACGGGCGCCGAAAAGTGGCGCTGGTTTCAGCGCAGGGTTACACCGTGCTTGCGATTTCGGCGGGCGGAGATGCCGAAATATTGAGTAACGCAGGAGGACCGACGCTCAAGCCTTCCTCGAAGGTCGAGATACGCAAGGTCCCGCGGCGCTTTATCTACATCGATGGCAAGCCGATGCCGATGCCACTCGACGACTGACGCTCGCCGCTTGATGGCCGCCGCCCGCCCCGCTAGGGCGCGGCGCATGTCGGTAGACCGTGCAACCGTGGCCAAGATCGCCAGCCTGGCGCGCATCAAGATGGACGAGCCTGCGCTCGACCGGATGGTGCCCGA
>DATJHD010000349.1:0-4587 GCA_035494275.1 Croceibacterium sp. | reverse complement strand
GCTTGTCGGCTTCCTCGTTCATCCGAAAATCCTCTTGGTTCGTTCGATCCCGCGCAGCAGCGCGGCAATGTCGTCCTCGTCGCTGTAGAGCCCGAAGCTGGCGCGGGCGGTGGCGTCGACGCCGAGATGGTCCATCAGCGGTTGCGCGCAGTGGTGCCCGGCGCGGATCGCCACGTCTTCTTCGTCCAATATGGTGCCAAGGTCGTGCGGATGCACCCCGCGAATGGCGAAGCTGACGATGCCGGCGCTGTCTTCGGGACCGAACAGCGTGACGTCGTTCATGCCGCGCAGCGCCTCGCGCGCGGCGGCGACCAGCCGCGCCTCGTGCGCATGGATCGCCTCGAGACCGAGCGCGCTGACGTAGTCGCACGCGACCCCGAGCCCGATCGCCTCGACGATCGCCGGCGTGCCGGCCTCGAACCTCTGCGGCGGCGGGGCGTAAGTGGTCTTCTCGAAGGTAACCCGGTCGATCATCGACCCGCCGCCTTGCCATGGGGGCATGGCGTCGAGCAGCTCGGCGCGTCCCCACAAGGCGCCGATCCCGGTCGGGCCGTAGAGCTTGTGGCCGGAGAAGGCATAGAAGTCGCACTCCAGCATGGCGACATCGACTTTCATGCGCGGCACGGCCTGGCAGCCGTCGAGCATGAGCCTCGCGCCGACCGAATGCGCCAGCTCAGCCGCTCGGCGGGCGTCGAGCACCGAGCCGAGCACGTTCGAGACATGGGCGAAGGCGACCATCGTGTGTTCCGCCGTCAGCATCCGCTCGGCGGCGTCGAGATCGATCTTGCCGTCAGGCGTCAGCGGGCAGACGTCGATCTGCCAGCCCGCCAGCTGCCACGGCACGATGTTGGAGTGGTGCTCGAGCGTCGACAGCAGCACGCGGCGCTTGTGCGGGTAGCTGTAGGCGACGAGATTGATCGCCTCGGTCGCGCCGCGGGTGAACACCACCTCGTCCTCGCGCCCGCCGATGAACTGCGCCACCCGCCGCCGCGCCGCCTCGTAGCCGAGCGTCATCTCGGCCGAGCGGGTGTACACCCCGCGATGGACGGTCGCGTAGTCAAGCCCGATCGCCCTGGTTACGGCATCGATCACCGCCTGCGGCTTCTGCGCCGTCGCCGCGGAATCGAGGTAATGCCACGGCTTGCCCTCGGCGGTGAGGAGGCCGGGGAAGTCGGCCTTGAGGTCGGTGGCACGGTTTATCGCAGGAGCGGTGCTCATCCCCGGTCTCCCAGCGCCTTGAGCGCCGCCTCGAGCATCGCTTCACGCTCGCCCTCATCCACAAGCGCCGCGAAAGCGTCGGCGATGAAGGCGCGGACCAGCAGCTTCTGCGCGACTTCAGGCGGAAGCCCGCGCGCGGCCATGTAGAAGCGGGCGGTCTCGTCCACCTGGCCGATCGCCGCGCCGTGAGCGCACTTCACGTCGTCGGCGAAGATCTCGAGCTCGGGCTTGGCGTTGGCCGCGGCGCCGCGTTCCAGCAGCAGGCCCTTGAAGTCCTGCGCCGCGTCGGTCTTCTGCGCGTCGCGCGCAACCCCGATCCGGCCGAGGAAATTGCCCGTCGCCGTGCCCCAGTGGACCGCGCGGACGACCTGCATCGAGGTCGTCTCGGGCTCGGCGTGCTCGACGCGAGTGACGAACTCGCGCGTCGCCTCCCCGCCGCCGATGGTCACGCCGCCGAACTCGAAATGCGCGCCCTTGGCGAGCCGCACCTCGATTTCGAGCCGCGTGTAGGCATTGGCCGAGGCGACCGCGAAGATTTCCGCCCTTGCCCCTTCGCCGACCGTCATGCGCACGCGGTGGAGGCCGGGAAACTCGTCATCGAGCACCAGGCACTTGCCGCGCGTCTCGCCGGGCGCCAGCTCGACCTCGTGCCACGTCTCGAGATCGAGCGGCCGGAGGGCGGCCAGGGCCTTGGGATCGGCATAGCGCCAATCCTCGTCGCGTTGCGTCGGAAGAACCGCAAGTGCGCTCATCGCCCAGCCTCGATCCGCGGCCGCTCGAACGGCTTTTGCAGCTCGGCCTTGATCTGCACGACGACGCCTTCGAGATTTTCCAGCACCTCAGAATCGGAAAAGCGCAGCACGCGCACGCCGACATCGCGCAGCTTGCGGTCGGAAAGCGCGGCGATGGTGCCTTCGGCCTCGCCATCGCCACCGGTCTCGACGACCAGCCAGCGGGTCTTGCACGCGAAATCGACGATCGCGCTGCCCATCACCACCTCGCGGTTGAAGGTGAAGCCGCATCGCTTGTCCTTCAATCGCTCCCACAGCGCTTGCTGGGCTTTGCTGGGATTGCGGCGCATGAAGCGCGCCTGCTGCTTCAGCTCCTCGGCGCGCTTGGGCGAGACATTCCAGGCCCGCGCCGCGTCGGCGGAAGCGCGCGCTTCGGCCCGCTCGCCGACCTGCCCGAGAGACAATTTCCTGCGCTCGACCATCACGCCACCGCCTCATAGCCCTCGCGCTCGAGCGCGAGCGCGAGCTCGGGCCCGCCGCTCTTCACGATGCGACCCTTCGAGAGCACGTGGACGAAGTCCGGCCTCACGTAGTCGAGCAGCCGCTGGTAGTGGGTGATCAGGAGCACGCCCTTGCCGGGCTTTCGCATGATCGCGTTGATGCCCTCGCCGACCACCCGCAGCGCGTCGATGTCGAGGCCGGAGTCGGTCTCGTCCAGCACCGCGAAGGCGGGGTCGAGGATGCCCATCTGGACCATCTCGGCGCGCTTCTTCTCGCCGCCCGAGAAGCCGACGTTCACCGGGCGCTTCAGCATCTCCATGTCAAGCCTGAGCAGCGAGGCCTTCTCGCGCGCGAGCTTCAAGAACTCCCCGCCCGACAGCGGCTCCTGCCCCCGCGCCTTCCTCTGCGCGTTCAAGGCCTCGCGCAGGAACTGCACGTTGGAGACGCCGGGGATCTCGACCGGGTACTGGAAGCCGAGGAACAGCCCGGCCGCCGCGCGCTCGTGGGGTTCGAGGGCGAGCAGGTCGTGACCCTCGAAAGTCACCGACCCCTCGGTCACCTCGTATCCCGGCCGGCCACCGAGGACATAGGCGAGCGTCGACTTGCCCGCCCCGTTCGGCCCCATGATCGCGTGCACCTCGCCCGCGTTCACGGCGAGCGAGATGCCGTTGAGGATCGGCGTCCCGGCGACAGTCGCGTGGAGGTTTTCAATTCGAAGCATTGGCACTTTCTTCAAGTGAGGTGAGCTGCGTTTCGTCGCCGCCATACCGTCGATAGACCGCTTTCAGTTCGCCGATGTCGTCCGACGTCACCGCGGCAGGATCGACGTCCGGCAAGACGCGGGTCCCGCGCCCTTTCGCGTCCCCGAGGCAGCCGCCACGCGACAACCACTCGTAGGGCGCTCGCTCATCGCCATCGGACCCGTCTTCGTCGACAGCTTCGAAGTAGAACGGGCTATCCAACGGAGCCCTCCAGCGAAATCCCAAGCAGCTTCTGCGCCTCGACGGCGAACTCCATCGGCAGCTGCTGCAGCACTTCCTTGGCGAAGCCGTTGACGATCAGTGCCACGGCCTCCTCCTGCCCCAGCCCGCGCTGCATCGCGTAGAACAGCTGGTCGTCGCTGATCTTGCTGGTGGTCGCCTCGTGCTCGATCTGCGCGGTCGGGTTCCTGACCTCGATGTAGGGGACGGTGTGCGCGCCGCATTCGTGGCCAAGCAGCAACGAATCGCACTGGGTGAAATTGCGCACCCCGTCGGCGTTGGCAGCGACGCGGACGAGACCGCGGTAAGTGTTGTTCGACCTTCCGGCGCTGATGCCCTTGGAGATGATCGTCGAGCGGCTGCCGCGCCCGTTGTGGATCATCTTGGTGCCGGTGTCGGCCTGCTGGTAATTGTTGGTCACCGCGACCGAGTAGAATTCGCCGACCGAATCCGCGCCGTTGAGCACGCAGCTCGGGTACTTCCAGGTGACCGCGCTGCCGGTCTCGACCTGGGTCCAGCTGATCTTGCTGCGAGCGCCCTGGCAGAGGCCGCGCTTGGTCACGAAGTTGTAGATCCCGCCCCGCCCTTCGGCGTCGCCGGGATACCAGTTCTGCACCGTCGAATATTTGATCTCGGCGTCCTCGAGCGCGACCAGCTCGACCACGGCGGCGTGGAGCTGGTTCTCGTCGCGCTGCGGCGCGGTGCAGCCTTCGAGGTAGGAGACGTAGGCGCCCTTGTCGGCGATGATCAGCGTGCGCTCGAACTGGCCGGTGTTCTCGGCGTTGATGCGGAAATAGGTCGACAGCTCCATCGGGCAGCGCACCCCTTGCGGGATGTAGACGAAGGTCCCGTCGGAAAAGACTGCGCTGTTGAGCGTCGCAAAGAAGTTGTCGTTCTGCGGCACCACGCGCCCGAGCCACTTCCTGACCAGCTCGGGATGTTCGCGGATCGCCTCGCTGATCGAGAGGAAGATGACCCCGGCCTTCTTCAGCTCCTCGCGGAAGGTGGTGGCGACCGAAACGCTGTCGAACACCGCGTCGACCGCGACCTTGCGCGCGCCTTCGACCCCGGCGAGGACCTTCTGCTCCTCCAGCGGGATGCCGAGCTTCTCGTAGACCGCGCGAATCTCGGGATCGAGCTCGTCGAGGCTGGCGAGC
>DATJHD010000348.1:0-6305 GCA_035494275.1 Croceibacterium sp. | reverse complement strand
GCTCGCCATCCTCATCGGCATCGGCACCGCGCTGCTGTTCCAGAATCCGCTGCTCGGCAGCGTCATCGCCGCGGCGATGATCATCAACAACCTGACCGCGGGCATCGCCGGGATCATGGTCCCGGTCACGCTCGACCGGCTACGGATCGACCCGGCGGTGTCGTCGGCGGTCTTCGTAACCACGGCGACCGACGTGATGGGCTTCTTCTCCTTCCTCGGACTCGCGGTGCTGACCGGGCTGGCGCATTGATTCCATGCCGCTGCACATGACCAAGATCGCTTACCGCTCGGGCAGCGTCGAGAACCTGCGCCGGTGGGTGGAGGCGGGCAGCGAGGCACTCATGACGACGCGCTACCTGCCCAAACGGCACGAAGAGATGATCGGCGGGTCGCTCTACTGGATAATCGAGCACGTGATCGTCGCGCGCAGCCCGATCACCCGCTTCGAGCCGCGCGACGATGGGCGGTGGACGATCGTCCTCGAACCCAAGCTGATCCTCGTTCACCCGCGGGCGAAACGGGCGCACCAGGGTTGGCGGTATCTCGAGGACGCCGACGCGCCCGTGGATATCGAGAGCGGTGAGGAGTTCGGCGATGCCCTTCCGGGGCGGCTGGTGCGAGACCTCAGCAAGCTGGGCCTCGTGTGAGGAAGGAACATCGGCCGCGGCTTTCCCGTTGAAGGGGAAAGGAGGAGAGCCGCCATGACCGAACGCAAGCCGCACCCGGACAACGAGATGATCGACCAGATGGAGCAGGAATCGATCGAACCGACGCAGCAAGGCAGCTCGGGCGGCAACGTCAGCCGCGCCGTCGGCTCACGCGCCGAATTGCACCGCGCCCGGGGGCAGCTCGAAGGCGAGGAAGTCGAACGCGCCACCGGGCGCGACAACCCGGTGCGGAACGCCGTCAAGGGCAGGAAGACGTTCGACAAGATCCGGACCGGCCGGCAGGACCGGTAATCGGCCCGTCAGGCTCGTTCGGCCTCCGCCAGCTGCGCCACCTTGCGCAGTGCGGCGGCGTAGACTTCCGGCTCTTGCGCGCCGGGGACCAGGTAGCGGCCGTTGAGAATGAAGCTCGGCACCGAGTTGATGCCCATCTCGAGGCCGCGCTTCTCCTCGAGGCGAGTGGCGATGGCGAGGGCTTCGTCGTCGAGCGCGGCGGCCGCGGCCGCGCGGTCGAAGCCTTCGGCTTCGGCGATATCGAGCAGCACCTCGCGGTCGCTGACATTCCTGCGCTGCTGGAAATGCGCCCGGAACAGCGCCTGCTTGAGCCGTGCCTGGGCCTCGGGGCCCTGCGCCACCAGGGCCCAGCGCAGCAGTTCGTGCGCGGCGAAGGTGTTCCACATCATCGCCGCCGGCTCCTCCCCCTCGCCCGACCATTGCATCGCAAAGCCGGCGCGGTCGGCGGCGTCCATCAGCCGCTTGCGCATCTCGGCGATCTCCTCGGGCGGACGGCGATAAACCTCGTCCAGGTGCTTGTGCTGGTCCTTGCCTTCGGGGGGGAGGTCCGGGTTGAGCTCGAACGGCATGAAGCGGGTCTCGACCGCGACATCGTCACCGAGCTGGGCCAGGGCCTTCTCGTACTGCGCGTAGCCGATGGCGCACCACGGGCACATCACGTCGGACCAGATCTCGACGTCAACGTTAGGCTTGGTCATCGTCCCTCTCCAGCCACCAGCGAAGCATGTGGTTTGCCACCGCGATTGCGAACGGCGCCCGGAAGCTGTTGCTCTCCGGGCCCTTCTCGAGCGCCTCGCTCACGTCCTCGCGGGTGAACCAGCGCGCGTCCTCGAGCTCGGTCGTGTCGAGCGTTATCCTATCATCGTCGGCGAAGGCATGACAGGCGATCATCAGCTGGCTGGGAAACGGCCACGGCTGGCTGGCGATGTAGCTGACGTCGCGCACGTTGACGCCGGCTTCCTCCAGCACCTCGCGCGCGACCGCTTCCTCGATAGTCTCGCCCGGCTCGACGAACCCGGCCAGCGCCGAATAGCTGCCCTCGGGAAAACCGGCCTTGCGGCCAAGCAGCAGATGCCCGTCGCGCTCGACCAGCATGATGGTGACGGGGTCGGTGCGCGGAAACTGCTCGGCGCCGCATTGCGTGCAATTGCGCTGCCAGCCGCCCTTGGCGAGCAGGGTGGCGCCGCCGCATTGCGGGCAGAAGCGGTGCCGCGCATGCCAGTCGAGCAGGCTGCGCGCACCGCCGTAAAGCGCCAGCTCGTCAAGCGGCAGGTGCCCGAGCGCGGCCCAGGTCTCGCGGCGGGTGTAGGCTGGATCGGGGTCACCGCTCGGCGGCACCGCGGCGAACAGCGGTTCGCCTTCGAGCAGGCCGAGAAACACCGTCTCGACCCCTTCGGCCACGTCGCCGAGGCGGCCCCACTGCAGGCGCTTGTCCTCGCCGAGGCGCGGGATCAGGCCTTCCAGCCGCAGGACCCGGGCGTCGGCATGGGCCAGCTCGGCCAGCCGCCCGGGATCGCCGCGGATGTTGTCGGCGCGGTCGAGCGGATGGCCGGCGAAGGCGGGCTGGCGTTGGCGCACCTTGGACTTCACGCAGCGGCCTTGCGCGAAAGGACGTCGAGGGCAACGGCGGCGGGAAAGGTCTTGTCGAGCGGATAGTCTTCCGCCGGCATGTACTGGGTGAACAGCCCGCCCCTCAGGCTGCGGCGCATGTCGACGAAGCCGATCGTGCCGGCGGCGCCCGCCCAGCCGTAGATGCCTGCTTCCGCGCCCCTGCCGACGCGCGCGCCGGCACCGAAGCCGTAGCGCTCGACATCCATGATCGGATTGCCGCCGGGAACCGGCCGGACCGTGTCGGGCATCAGGTTCGACGTTCCCATGCGCACCGCCGCTTCGCTCATGACCCGCTTGCCGTCGATCGCGCCGTAGCCGGCGAGCATGCGGAGGAAGCGATCGTAGTCGCGCGGGGAGCCGACAAGGCCCGCCCCGCCCAGCAACACCGGCGGCGGGTCGAGGAACACCGAGTTCGCCGGCATGTCGATCGGCACGAGGAGGTCGCGGGTGATGCCGTAATTGGTCGTCAGGCGCGACGCCTCGCTCCCCGGCACCTGGAACCAGGTTCTGGTCATGCCGGACGGCCGGAAGATGCGGTCCCTGAGGAACGCGTCGAACGCCTGGCCGGAGACGACCTCGATCACCCGCCCCATCACGTCAAGGCCGGCGGAATAGGACCAGTGCGCTCCTGGCTGGTAGACCAGCGGCATCTGCGCAAGGGTCTCGGTGAACGCTTCGAGACCGTGGACCGGATTGGGCACGCTAAGATCGGCGATCGGCAGCTTGGTGGCCATCCCGGCGAGCAGCCCGCGTTGACGAAACGCCTGAAAAAGCGGCCCCTTCTGGATGATGCCGTAGCCCAGTCCCGAGGTGTGCGTCAGCAGCATGCGGATGGTGATCGGCCGCGCCGCGGGCTCGAGGTTGGCGGGCGCGATCGGCCCGTCGTAGACCTTCTGCACCTGCATTCTCTTGAACGCGGGTATGATCTCGAAAAGCGGCTGGTCGAGCTCAAGCCTGCCTTCGTCGATGAGGATCATCGCCGCCATGCCGGTGATCGGCTTGGTCATCGAATACCAGCGATAGAGGCTGTCCGCGTTCGCCGGGTGAGTCCCGCCGAGCGCCAGGGTGCCGTCCGCCAGCACCGTCGGCGGCGCCTGCCCGAAGCCGAGCGGCGCGACCATGTTGGCCACCTTGCGGCCGCCGACGTAATTCTTGATCAGCTCCTCGACGTGCGGCCACGCGGCCGCCTCTTGCGCCAGCGCCCATCGCGGCCAGCCGAGTGCGGCTCCGGCCACGGCCGCGCCGCCGAGCCACTGGCGTCGCGTCAGCTGTGCGTCGAAAGTCGTCATGCGCGTCCCCTTCCGTCGGCAAAGCGGCGTGAACCGCACCTTAGCGCCACTTGCGGGCAGATAAAGCGGGGGCTTGCGGCCATCAGGTGCCTTAACCATATAACACACATGTTCAACCTGATCTCCATCCTGATCGGGATCGTCGCGCTGGCGCTGGCGGTTCCTTCCGCCATTCCGCTGCTCGGCTGGGGCAACTGGATCGTGCTGCCGATCGCGCTGATCGGCGCGGGGGTCGGCGCGCTTTCGCGGTCCGACACGGGGCGCAACTTCTGCCTCGTCGTCTTCGCGCTGGCGACGGTGCGACTGATGCTCGGCGGGGGAATCTTGTAGGCATTTGGGCAACACTGGAGAAACATTGCCTGCCGATGGCGATGCAGGCGCTGCAGTTCGGCGGCGGTTCAGGAAATCTCTGGCTCTGTGCGGCCACCACTCATTGCAGGGACGCATGGAGGAAATGATGATTTCGAAGACGATGATGGCCGCGCTGGCACTCGCCACGGCCATGACCGCGGTGCCGCTCGCGGCGCAGGGCGGTGGCGTGCAGGCGCAGGTCACCTGGAACCGCGATGCTTTCTGGCGCGGCGCGCCGGAGGGGCTGCGGCAGCGGATCGACTGGCTGCAGCAGCGGATCGACAACGGCGTGCGCGACGGCAGTCTCGACCGCTTCGAGGCGCGCCGGGCGCAGCGCCAGCTCGACGTCCTGCGCCAGCAGGCGCGCGATCTGGACGACAACCTCGACGATCTCAGCCGCAGCATCCGCTGGTCGCGCCGCGACAGCGGTTACGGTTACGGCGACCGCGACCCCTATGCGACCGACTAC
Source organism: Croceibacterium sp. (assembly GCA_035494275.1). GTDB lineage: Bacteria > Pseudomonadota > Alphaproteobacteria > Sphingomonadales > Sphingomonadaceae > Croceibacterium_B. Next base: position 1,626 of record DATJHD010000348.1, on the reverse strand, counting down.
GATGCCGCGCGCTACTACCGCGACGATCCGCGCTACGTCGAACGGCGCCTCGGGCCGAACGACGAGGTCTATCGCGGTTCGGATGGCCGCTATTACTGCAAGCGCAGCGACGGCACGACCGGGCTGATCATTGGCGGCGTCGGTGGAGCGCTGTTCGGCAACGTCATCGACGGCGGGCGCCATCGCGCGGCCGGCACGCTGATCGGCGGCGCGCTCGGCGCGCTTCTCGGCAAGTCGGTCGACCAGAACAGCGACGTTCGCTGCCGCTGAAGCCCATGCGCCCCGGTCGCAAGGCCGGGGCGCCCTACCCCGATGTTGCGAGAAGCGCCGCCTTGGCGAACAGCGTCGGCAGCCCGGCTTCCTCCAGCGCGGTGATCGGCCACCACTCGCCCTTGCCCGCAAGCTGGCCCCAGTTGTTTCCGGCATAGACCGCGACTCCCAGCTCCAGATCGAAATGCGTGAAGCCATGGCGCACCACTCCGCCGGCGCGCCAGGAGCCCGGGAGCGGAGGGTCGCCGGTGCCGTCGGCCCGGGCGCTCCAGCCGTCGTCGGGCAGCGCGCGCATGCCGCCGAGCATACCCTTCGCCGGACGGCGGACGAGCCAGACCTCGCCGCCATTTTGGCCTGGGCGCTCGACCCAGAAGGCGGTGCCGATGCGGCTGGGCCGCATCCGTTTCGGGGCCTTGGCCGGAAACCGCGCCGGGTCCCCCGTCGCCCTGCCCTCGCATTCTCCGGCGACGGGGCAGAGCAGGCATTTCGGATCGCGCGGCGTACAGATCGTCGCGCCAAGGTCCATCATCGCCTGCGCGAAATCGCCGGCGCGCTCCATGGGCGTGATCCGTTCCGCGGCCGCGCGGATGGCGGCCTTGCCGGCAGGCGGCGGCTCGCCGATCGCGAACAGGCGGGCGACGACTCGCTCGACATTGGCGTCGACGACCACCGCGCGCCTGCCGTAGGCGATGGCTGCCACCGCGGCCGCCGTGTAGGCGCCGAGCCCGGGAAGCCGGCGCAGCTCCTCTTCGCTGTCGGGAAACCTTCCCCGCTCGGCGACCGCGCGGGCGCAGGCGACCAGGTTGCGCGCCCGTGAGTAGTAGCCGAGGCCCGCCCAGGCGGCCATCACCTCTTCCTCGGGTGCGGCGGCGAGGGCCTCTACCGTCGGCCAACGCGCGGTGAAGCTGACGAAATAGGGCGCCGCATGCGCCGTCGTCGTCTGCTGCAGCATCACTTCCGACAGCCACACGCGATAGGGATCCGGCGGCTTCGCGCCCGGCTCGGCCCGCCACGGCAGACGGCGCGCGTTGCGGTCATACCATTCGAGGAGGATTTCCGGCATGGCGCGGCTGGCGGTCACCTGCCGGCTATGGCATGGCCGGCGCGATCATGGAACGGGACGAACCCAAGCCGAAGACCCGCAAGCCCAAGGCTTACGAACGACCCCGCGGCGGCCCGGCGAAACCGATCGCCGACCTTATGCCGCAGATCGGCCGCGCCGCGTTCCGCCGCTTCGGCTTTGTGCAAAGCTCGGTCGTCACCCGCTGGCCGGAGATCGTCGGCGTGCGCCATGCGCAAGTGTGCATGCCGGAAGCGATCCGCTTTCCGCCGGGCGAGAAGAGCGACGGCATCCTC
>DATJHD010000347.1:0-3043 GCA_035494275.1 Croceibacterium sp. | reverse complement strand
CGGCATGAAGCTGACGCCGAGCGGCCTCGGCAAGCCGATCGCGGTTCACTCGCCGATCCTGTTCTTCGCCCAGGACCGCGAGATCGCCGACACCGCCGAGGCCGGCGACATCATCGGCATTCCCAATCACGGCACGCTGCGCGTGGGCGACACCCTCTCGGAGAGGAACAACGTCCGCTTCACGGGCTTGCCGAATTTCGCGCCGGAAATCCTGCGCCGCGTGGTGCTGAAGGACCCGACCAAGACCAAGCAGCTCAGGAAAGCGCTCGACGACCTGTCGGAGGAAGGCGTGATCCAGGTGTTCTATCCGGAGATCGGCGCGCAGTGGATCGTCGGCGTGGTCGGCCAGCTGCAGCTCGACGTGCTCGTCAGCCGGCTGGAGGCGGAATACAAGGTCGAGGCCAATCTCGAGGCCTCGCCGTTCGCGACGGCGCGATGGCTCAAGGGGCCGCAGGCGGCGCTCGACGGTTTTGCCGAATTCAACCGCGCGAACCTTGCGAAGGACCGCGACGGCGATCCCGTCTTCATGGCAAAGAGCGCGTGGGATGTCGGCTATCAGCAGGAGCGGAACCCCGAGCTTACCTTTTCCGCCACGAAGGAGCGGTGACAAGGTGCCTGTGGCTGCGTAGTCAGGGGCGATGTCGGACATCTTCGAGGAACTGACCGAGGCACACAGGGCGATGATCGCCCGGCAGAGCGTGTTCTTTGTCGCCACGGCCGCCGAGGGCGCGAGGATCAACCTCAGCCCCAAGGGCTACGACGTCTTTCGCATCCTCTCGCCCAAGCGCGTCGCCTACCTCGACCTCGCCGGGTCGGGTAACGAGACCAATGCCCACCTTTTGGCGGACGGGCGAATCACGCTGATGTTCTGCAATTTCCAGCAGCCGGCGCAGGTGCTGCGCATCTACGGCAGGGGCACCCCTGTCGTGCCATGGGACAAGCAATGGGAGGAGTTGGCCCCGCACTTCACGATGCTCCCCGGCACCCGCCAGATCTTCGACATTTCGGTTGAGGGAGTGCTCACCAGCTGCGGCTACGGCGTCCCGCTGATGACGCTGGAGCGTGAGCGGCCGACCTTGCTCAAGAGCCATGCCAAGGCCGATCCGCACGTGTGGGCCGGCAAGGCGCGCAGCCACCGCCAGAGCATCGACGGCCTGCCGATCAAGACGACCGATCGCTATATCGCCGGCGATCCGGGAACTGTCCCGGCCGATTGAGCACTCTTCCCGTCAGCCGTGCAGCTCACTTTCGCCAGCTATAACATCCACAAGGCCGTCGGGCTCGACGGCCGGCGCGATCCCGACCGGATTCTGGCCGTGCTCCATGAGCTGGAGGCAGACGTGGTCGCGCTGCAAGAGGTCGACCGGCGCTTTGGCCCGCGCGAATCGGTCATCCCGCGCGCGGCGCTTGAGGAGCATGGCTGGTGCCCGGCTCCCTTGCGCATGCGCCCGGCGAGCATCGGCTGGCACGGCAATGCCATTCTCGTCAGGCGCGGGATCGACATCGCCGGTGCGGAGGCGATCGAGCTGCCGCGGCTCGAGCCGCGCGGGGCCGTCTATGCCCATCTCAAGGTCGACGGAAAGGCGCTTCACGTGGTCGGCATGCATCTCGACCTGTCGGGCATTCGCAGGATGCACCAGATCCAGGCAGTTCAGGCCCACATGCACGGGAGAAAAGGTCCCGCGGTGCTGCTCGGGGATTTCAACGAGTGGTCGCCGCGCGCGCGATGCCTTGCCGCCTTCGGTAACGGCTGGACCGTCCTCGCCCCGGGGCGGAGTTACCCAAGCCGCCGGCCGCTCGCCCAGCTCGACCGCATCGTTCATTCGCACGACTGGTGTTGCGAGGAGGTGCGGGTCCATCACAGCGCGCTGGCTTCTATCGCATCGGATCACCTGCCGGTGACCGCACGACTGTCATATGCTGCCTAGTTCTTAGGCACGGGAGAGGCGGCGGCCTCCTCTTCGGGTCCCCGTAAGCCCCTTCAGCGCGCGCCTTGCTGCGGTGCAACACGAACTGGCACGCTAATTGCGTAGCGAACCTCGGCCGCGACGAGCGGCAAGCCAGAGGGGTTCGGGATGAAGTTCATCATCGCCATAATCAAGCCGTTCAAGGTGGACGAGGTGCGCGAGGCGCTCGGCGCGATCGGCGTCGCCGGCATGACGGTCACCGAGGTCAAGGGTTTCGGGCGCCAGAAAGGGCAGACCGAAATCTATCGTGGAGCCGAATACTCCACCAACATGCTGCCCAAGGTGAAGCTGGAAATCGCCGCCAGCGATGCGCTGGCGGCGCAAGTGGTCGAGACGATCCAGCAAGCGGCCAGCACCAGCAGCATCGGCGACGGCAAGATCTTCGTCCTCGACCTCGCCTCGGCCACCCGCATCCGCACCGGCGAGACCGGCGACACGGCGCTCTAAGAGACATGAGGGGTAACACAATGATCCGTAAGATTCTCCGCGGCGTCACGGTGCTCGGCACCGCGATGTTCGCCGCGACGGCCGCGTTCGCACAGGACGCCGCCACCGCGGCAGCGCCGACCGTCGACAAGGGCGACACCGCCTGGATGATGACGTCCACCGTGCTCGTGCTGATGATGATCGTTCCCGGCCTGGCCCTGTTCTACGGCGGCCTCGCCCGGACGAAGAACATGCTTTCGGTGATGACGCAGGTCGGGGCCGTCGCCGCGCTGACGATGCTCGTGTGGGTCGGCTGGGGCTATGCCGAGGCTTTCGGCGACGGCGGCAACGCCTTTATCGCGAGCTTCAGCAAGGCGTTTCTTAACGGCGTGACGCCAGCGACGACGTCGGCGACGTTCACGCAAGGGGTGGCGATCCCCGAGTACGTCTTCGTTTGTTTCCAGATGACCTTTGCCGCCATCACCGTCGCGCTGGTGCTCGGTTCGGTCGTCGAGCGGATGAAGTTCTCGGCGGTGATGGTGTTCGCCGTCCTGTGGCTGACGCTCGCCTATTTCCCGATCGCGCACATGGTGTGGGCCGGCAACGGGCTGTTCTTCACCAAGGGCGCGCTCGACTTCGCCGGCGGAACC
>DATJHD010000346.1:0-5473 GCA_035494275.1 Croceibacterium sp. | reverse complement strand
ACCCGTGTTCGGGGTCGTCGAGCGGCCGGTCGCGAAGGGTGACGTGCCGGGCGAGTGGTATTCGCCGACCCAGCCGGTGCCGGTGAAGCCGGTCCAGCTCAATCGCGGGAGCTGGACGAAAGCCGACATCGTCACCGCCAGCGACACGACGAAAGAGCATGTCGCCGCCTGCCACGCGCTGCTCGACAGCTACGGCGGCAGCTTCTTCAACCACGGCAGCTTCACGCCGTTCTTCATGAAGAAGATCGTCAATGGAAAGCCATTCAGCTCGATCAACATGCCGCACAACGGCGGCGTCGTGTGGGGCGGCGAGGCAGCCGATCCGACGAAGGGCATCGTCTACGTCAACACCAGCGAGGGCGGCAGCATCGGCTGGATCGAGAAGCGCGACCCCAAGGGGAGCTATGGCCGCGGCACCGAAGGCTCCGACCAGCTCTACGACCGCGGCAGCCTGATCGGCCCGGGCGCCTATTCCGGCTTCAACGCGAGCTTCACCGCGCCGGACGGCAGGAAAGTCACCCTGCCGTGCATCAAGCCGCCGTGGGGGCGCCTCATTGCCGTCAACGCCAACACCGGAGACATTGTCTGGGCGAGCCGGCTCGGCATCACCGAGGACCTGCCCAAAGGCAAGCAGGATACCGGCGCCAACAACGGCTCGGGCGGGCCGATCGTCACCGCCGGAGGCCTGGTGTTCATCGGCGCCACCTCGGACCGCTATTTCCGCGCATTCGACGCGAAGACGGGCAAGATTCTCTGGCAGCAGCAACTCGACTATGCGCCGCTGACCATCCCGATCAGCTACAAGGGCAAGGACGGGCGGCAGTACATCGCCGTGATGGCCACCGGATCGAGCCTTGCGCCGTCGAGCCGGACGCCCGAGGGTAAGCCGGCCAACAACGAATCGCTGATCGCCTTCGCGCTGCCTAAGTGATGGGAGAGTTTGAGATGGGACGCATGGCCCTGGGCCTGCTCGGTGCCGCCGCAATCACCGCCTGTGCCAGCGCGCAGACGTCGCCGCCGGGCCGGATCACCACGCCCGAGGGGGCAGTGATGAACAGCGCTGACGACCTCGCGTACAAGCCCGGCCAGCTCACCCAGGAACAGCTGATGAGCTCGACGGGGGACCTGTTCACCGGGCCGGCCGCGAACGTGTTCCGCCGCTTTCCACGCGACAAAACGGAGGCGATGGTCAAGTTCTACACCGGGGCGCTGGCGCTAAAGTCGTTGAGCCCGATCCAACTCACCGCGACCCAGCAGATGATCCTGACGGGCGTCGGCCACGGCCAGGTCAAGCTCTCCGCAGGACAGCAAGGCAATCGCAAGTACGACCTCGAAGGCGGCTACGCCGGCGGGACCGGCATCCGCTTCTTCGCCTTCCATTATCCGGACGAGGCGGTCGTCAAACAGCGCTTTCGCGAGGCCGGGTTCGCCGAGCCGGTGTTCAAGAAGGGCGACGACGGCCGGACCGTCGCGCTGGTGAAAGATCCCGGCGGGTTCGATATTCTCATCCTGATCAGCAAGGACGCCAAGGACCACTCCGACGACGGCGTCGGAGTGGGAATCAATGTCTCCGACCTCGAACGGAGCCGCGCGTTCTATCGCGAATTCGTCGGCCTCAAGGAACTGCCGCCGATCAAGTCGTCGCTCCTCGGCACGACGCTTTACCCTTACGATCGCGGCGAGACGACGCTGCTGCTTTATCACCTCGGCGACAACGATCACCCCGACAACGGCAGCGCCGGGATCCAGTACGTCGTCAGCGACTCACCGTTGGTCGACGCCAAGGCCAAGGCGCGGCATATCGCGGTCGAGACCCCGCTCAACAAGCTCAAGGGCTTCGACCTCATCACGGTGTGGCTGAACGATCCTGACGGGGTGACCAACTATTACGCGCAGGTCGGCCCGAACAGCCGCACGGCGCGGGCGCAGGCGGCCAGCAACTGACGCAAACGAAAAAGCCCTCCCGCCTTGCAGCGGAAGGGCCTTCAAGAGATCCGGTTCGGACGCTTACTGGTTCGACTTGCCGGCGGTCGCCGCGGCCACAGCCGTGCCCTTGTGATTGACCGCGACGATGTAGTCGGCGAGCTTGCCGATGTCGGCATCAGAAATCTGCCCGGCGAAGCTCGGCATCGGCCCTCCGCCCATGTTGATGCGCGTGACGATGGCCTCGCGCGTCAGGTTGGGATTGTCGAGATCCGGGCCGACCGAGCCGGAGGCGCCCGCGTCCGACAGCGTGTGGCAGGCGCTGCACGAATAGGTGTTGAACAGCTCGCGCCCGGCCGAGACGACGTCGCTGGCCTTGGCGTCCTCGGCGTGTGCCCGGCCGGTCAGGCCGCCGACGCCGGTCGCCAGGCCCGCGGCGAGCGCTAGCGCGCCGAACGCCGACGTGAAGATCGTCCGAGAAGATTTTCCCTGGCTCACCCGTTTCGCTCCATTCGTTGATTCTGTCCAGATTTGCCGAGCCGCCTAGCTTTCAATGGCGGCCAAAGTCAATCGCACACTAACGACAAAGCGATGAAGCCCAGTTGAATGTCGCTGTCAGGATGACCCGCTCGGCCGGACAATGTCACGCTCCGCCGCCTCGTCGGGCCAGCCCGATGTCGAGTGAAACGGCTTCATCCCGGGCAAATTCAATTGTCGCCTTGGCTGCGTCTGCGACTCACGTCGCGGCCAACTCGGCGATTTTTTCGGATTTTGTCAATCTAACGCGTTTTCGGCCCTTGTTGTCGCGCCCGATTCTAAGCTAGGCGTGCGGGCTTCGGGAGAACGGGTGTGAAAAGACAATCCAGGTCAACCATCGTCAATTGTGCGTCCGCGCGCCGCGCGCCGTGGCTTGCGGCAGCTGCGCTGGTCGTCGCCACCGCGGGCGTTTCACCGGGTTTTGCCAAGACGGCGTCGACCGCGACCAGCTTCGACTACAAGGGCTGGGACGCCTATGCGGGCGGGGCCGATTCCTCGCAGTATTCTTCGCTCGACCAGGTCAACACCGGCAACGTCGCCCAGCTGCAGCCGGCCTGGACGTATGAAACCGGCCCCGGCGGGTCGCCGCACTTCAACCCGCTCAAGGTCGGCGACACGCTCTACCTGATCAACGGCAGCAAGCTCGTCGCGCTCGATCCGGCGACCGGCAAGGAGAAGTGGGTCCACGATTACGCATCCGCACCGGCGCCGACCGCTGGCGGCGCTCCGGACGCCCGGCCCGCAGGCAGGGGCCCCGGCGGAACCCGCATCGGCGACCGCGGCATGAACTACTGGCAGAGCGCCGACGGGAAGGACCGCCGCCTCTACTTCCTCAAGAACGGCATGCTGACCGCGGTCAACGCCGACAACGGCGACGTCATCACCAGCTTCGGCAACAACGGCGAGGTCGACATCCGCACCGGTCTCGAGCCGAACAAGATGCCCGACCGACCGCTGATGACCAGCAACCCCGGGCGCATCTACAAGAACACCGTCATCGTCTCGCTGCCGGCCGCGGCCTACGATTACACGTCTGCTCCGGCGGACGTCCACGCCTACGACGTCCTCACGGGCAAGCTGAAATGGGTATTCCACACCGTGCCCGAGAAGGGTGAGCCGGGCTATGACACGTGGCCCGCCAGGGACCACGACAAGTTCGGCGGCGTGCACAACTGGTCGGAGTTCACCGTCGATAGCAACGCCGGCGTCGCCTACATCCCGACAGGCACCGCGCGTTACGATTTCTACGGCGGCAACCGGCCGGGAATGAACCTCCACGCTAACTCGATCAACGCGATCGATATTGCCACTGGCAAGCTGCTGTGGAGCTACCAGGTCGTCCACCACGACTTGTGGGACTTCGACATCCCGCAGTCGCCCAAGCTGATGACCATCCACAAGGACGGCAAGGACATCCCGGTCGTCATCCAGGGGACCAAGTTCGGCTTCATCTACGTGCTCGACCGGCGGACCGGAAAGCCGGTGTGGCCGGTGAAGGAAGTGCCTGTGCCCAAGTCCGACGTGCCGGGCGAAAAGGCCTGGCCGACGCAGCCCCGGCCGACCTGGCCCGAGCCGTTTGCGCGCCAGGGCGTGTTCACCCCCGACATGATCAACCCGTACATTTCTGACGAGGATAAGGCCAAGCTGCGCGACCTGCTGAAGACCGCGCGCAATGAAGGCCTCAACACCCCGCCGAGCCTGCAAGGATCGATCTCGCTGCCCGGCCACAACGGCGGGGCCAACTGGGGCAGCTCGGCGGTCGACCCGATCAAGCACATGTACTTCGTCGTCTCGAAGCAGATGCCGACGTTCGACAAGCTGTTTCTCGAATCCGATCCCGCCAAGGAGGCCAAGGCCGAGGCGGACATGCCCAACGGCGGCGGCGACGTGAAGCCCTACAAGTCCAACGTCGACTTCATGCTGCAGTCGAACGGTCTGCCGGCCATCAACCCGCCCTGGTCGCTGATTACCGGCTACGACATGGACACCGGCAAGAAGCTCTGGTCGCTGCCCAACGGCGAGGTGATGATGCTGGCGCAAAAAGGCATCCGCGACACCGGCAGCACCGCGCCGCGCGGCGGCCCGGTGGCGACCGGCGGCGGCCTCGTCTTCGTCGGCACTTCGTCCGACCGCATGGTCCGCGCCCGCGACGAGATGACGGGCAAGGTGCTTTGGCAGTACCAGCTCGACGCAGCGAGCGAGGGCGTGCCGGCGGTCTACGAGGCGAACGGCAAGGAATACATCGTCTTCGCCGTCGGTGGTGACGGGCTGTTCCCGCCCAAGCTCGGCCAGCCCAAGCCGGGGCCGAACCGCTACATGGCGTTCGCCCTGCCAGACGGAAAATGATCCGCCCGGGGGGTCTCGCCCGGCAGCTGACGACCGCCTGCATCTTCGCGGGCGGCACGCCGGTGAGCGCGGTCGTGCAACAGAAAGCGCATCGGTCATGAGGTTCCGCAAGTATTGCTTGTTCGCGGCGGCTGCGATGCTCGCCCTGCCCGTGGTGTCGCCGGCGCAAACCCCAGCTGTGGCGAAGGGCTCTCAGGACCTGACGACGCTGCCGCCGGTGCCGGCCACCTACCGGCCGAAGAAGACCGAGTGGGGCGATCCCGACCTGCGCGGCGGCTGGCCGATCGATTCGCTCAATGGCCGCACGCCGCTGCAGCGCGATCCCAAGTACGGCAACCGCCAGCAGCTGACCGATGCCGAGTTCGCCGAGCGCAACAAGATGGTCGAGCAGCTGCACAACCGCTACGAGAACGAAGCCAGCCAGAACAAGATCGGCATCGGCCACTGGGCCGAGGTGGGCGGCGCCAACCGCCGGACGAGCTGGATCACCAGCCCGGCCAACGGGCGGCTTCCCGCCTACACGGACGAAGGCAAGCGTCTCTCCGATGCGATGCATTCGACCTGGCGCCGCAACCAGGACTTCGACTGGACGAGCGACTTCGACAGCTGGGACCGCTGCATCACCCGCGGCCTGCCGGCCTCGATGTTCCCGTTCATGTACAACAAC
>DATJHD010000345.1:0-3323 GCA_035494275.1 Croceibacterium sp. | reverse complement strand
CCGGTCGGTCGGGTGTTTGAACACGACGACGTCGCCGCGTTCCGGCGTCCGGCCGAACACGCGGCCCTTGAAGAACGGCAGGTCGAACGGCATCGAGGCTTGCGAGTAGCCGTAAGGCCATTTCTCGGTGAACAGGTAGTCGCCCCACAAGGTCGTCGGCAACATCGACTCGCTCGGGATCGAGAACATCCCGAACACGAAGGTGCGGAACAGCAGAACGACGATCACCAGCTTGACCAGGAACCAGAGGAAGCTGCCTTCCTCCTTCTTCGCCGAGGCGCCCTGGGCCCCAGGCTTTGCAGGAGCTGATTCGGTGTCAGCCATGTCGGACCAGGGCCGAAGTCGACGCGAAGCGCACACGAGGCCCACCGTGCAGGGACCCAAGAATCGAGCCTCGCCGGAGCCACGGCGCCGCGCACGAACGGGACGTTGTTTTCCGGTTCCCAATCACGGTCCGAGCGCCTAGCCCAACACCCCGCCTGTAGGAAAGGACTCATCGTGAGCGACCCCCGCGTGGATGCCTGGCAAGCTCTCAAGCGTCACCCGGAAGTCACATTGAACGCATTGTTCGAGCTCGATCCGCAACGGGTGGAGAAGCTTTCCGGACGGATCGAGGCAGGCGAAGGCGGCATCCTGCTCGACTGGTCGAAGACGCACCTTACGGACGAACTGCTCGAGGGCTTCGAGGCGCTGGCGCAGGCGGCGGGGTTCGCCCAAGCGCGAGCCAGGCTGTTCGCGGGCGAGGTGGTCAATCCGACCGAGAATCGCGCCGCCGAGCACACGGCGCTCCGCGGCGTCGGCAAGGAAGCGAGCGTCGAGGAGGCGATGGCCCTCCAGGCGCGCATGAAGCTGCTGGTCGAGGCGATCCACGACGGCGCGCTCGGCGAGGTCAACCACCTGATCCACATCGGCATCGGCGGCTCGGCGCTCGGGCCGGCGCTGGCGGTGGACGCGCTCGCTCGCGATCTAGCGATGGTGGACGTGCACGTCGTGTCCAATATCGACGGGCTCGCGCTCGAGGAAGCGTTCATGGCGTGCGATCCGGCAACGACGCTCATCGCCGTCGCCAGCAAGACGTTTACCACGACCGAGACGATGACCAACGCCGCCAGCGCGCTAAAATGGCTCACCGACAACGGCGTCGCCGACTCGAGTGGCCGGGTGATCGCGTTGACGGCCAACCCGGCAAAGGCGGTCGAGTGGGGCGTGGACGAGACGCGCATCCTGCCGTTTTCCGAAACCGTCGGCGGGCGCTACTCGCTCTGGTCGTCGATCGGCTTCCCCGTGGCACTGGCGATCGGCTGGGACGATTTTGCGGCGATGCTCGACGGCGCGGCGCGGGTCGATGCGCATTTCCGCGACACCGATGGCCGCGCCAACCTGTGCCTGCGCGCTTCCTTCGCCGATCTCTACTACGCGCGCATCAGGGGCGCCGAGACGCGCGCGGTGTTCGCCTACGACGAGCGGCTGCGGCTGTTGCCCGATTACCTTCAGCAGCTCGAAATGGAATCGAACGGCAAGCGGGTGACGGCGGACGGCAAACCGGTGGGGGCGCCGACCGCCCCGATCACCTGGGGAGGCGTCGGCACCGACGCGCAGCACGCCGTGTTCCAGTTGCTCCACCAGGGCACGCATCTCGTGCCGGTGGAGTTCATCGCCAGCATCGCGCCGGGCGACGAGCTCGACCCGGCGCACCATCGCATCCTGCTGATGAACTGCTTTGCGCAAGGGGCGGCGCTGATGGCGGGCAAGGCGAGCGACGATGCGGCACGCAGCTACCCCGGCGATCGCCCCTCGGCGACGATCCTGTGCGACGATCTCGACCCGGCCACCGTGGGCGCGCTGATCGCCTTCCACGAGCACCGCACCTTCGCCAGCGCGGTGCTCATGGGGATCAACCCGTTCGACCAGTTCGGCGTCGAGCTGGGCAAGGAAATCGCAAGGCAAATCGAGCGCGGTGGCGGGACGTTCGATGCAAGCACCGAGGCGCTGCTGAAGGCCGCGGGGCTGGGTTGATCCTTACTCGGCAATCTCCACCGCGGTGCCGATCTTCGTTACCGCGAAGAGATTGGCGGCGAATTTCGCAGGCAGGCGAATGCAGCCGTGTGAAGCCGGGTATCCCGGCATCGGCCCGGCATGAAACGCAACGCCGTAGGTGGTGATTTGCTGCATATAGGGCATCGGGGCGTTGTCGTACTTCCTCGAGAAATAGGTGCGGTACTTGGCGAGGATCCTGAAGCTGCCGGGACGCGTCTCGTGTCCGGGCCGTCCGGTCGACACGGTCGAGACGCCGACCATCTTGCCGTTGTCGTAGACGAACAGCATCTGGTCGGACAGGATGAGCAGCAACCGGTCGACCTTGGTGGTCCCGTCCTTCCACATGAAGTCGCCGTTCTCGAGCGTGTCCTGTCCGAAGGCCGCGTTCATTGCGGCATAAGCGTCCTCGGCCGGGAGCGTGGCGCTAACTGTCGCGTGCTGGGCGTCGGCGGGTTGCGCCTGGGCGGGAATGCCGAGCGTCAGCGCGCCCGCGCCCACTAGGGAGTGCGCCACGCGCCGCATCTTCGCTCCGATTCCAGGAGAAAGGCGCTGCATGGCGGCGACCTAAACCGGTGAGGGCGCGGGATCGCTCCGTATTCTCCGCAAGGCCGTCGCGACGGGTTACCGTCAGTCGTTTGTCGCGAGCTCGGGATTGAAGTACGGCGGATAGCCGCCGACATAGACCGGCGTGCCCACTTCGGTCGCCGCGAACAGCTTGGCGGCGAACTTGGTCGGCATGCGGATGCAGCCGTGCGAGGCCGGATAACCCGGCAACGGCTCGCCGCCGTGCATCGCCACGCCGTATTCGTCGATCACCTGCGCATAGGGCATCGGCGCGTTGTCGTACTTCTTCGAGTAATACTCGCGCTTCTTGCCGAGGATGCGGAACACGCCGGCCGGCGTGATGTAGCCTTTGCGTGCGGTCGAGATCGTCGCCACGCCGACCAGTCTGTCGCCGTCGTAGGCGTAGAGCATCTGGTCACCGAGGCTGACGACGACGCGATCCACGCTGTCGGCGCCCTCCTTCCAGAGGTACGTGCCGTTCCGGATGTGGTCCTTGCCGAAGGCGTCGAGCATGTCGGCCCGGGCGTCCTCGGCCGCGTAAGTGGCCTGCTGGATCGCTTCGGGGGTTTCATCGGATGCTTGCGCGGGGGCCGGCACCGTAAGCGCCAAGGCACCCAGCAGCGCAAGACTTTGCGCCAGGTATTTCATTTCCCTACCATTTTCCAAAACTTGCTTTGGCTTAGAAATGAAGAGCCCGGCGAAGGGTTCCGAAATTCGCCGCA
>DATJHD010000344.1:0-7228 GCA_035494275.1 Croceibacterium sp. | reverse complement strand
CGATGACGCCCTCCACGCAACTCGCGCGGCCGTCGAGGAGGGCATCGTCCCCGGAGGCGGCACCGCGCTGCTCTACGCCACCAAGGCCCTCGATGGCCTCAACGGCGCCAACGACGACCAGAACCGCGGCATCGACATCGTCCGCCGCGCGCTGCAGGCGCCGGTGCGGCAGATCGCCGAGAACGCCGGCGTCGACGGCGCCGTGGTCGCCGGCAAGCTGATCGAAGGCAAGGACGAGACGCTCGGCTTCAACGCCCAGACGGAAACTTACGAGAACCTCGTCCAGGCGGGCGTGATCGACCCGACCAAGGTCGTTCGCATCGCGCTGCAGGACGCGGCCTCGGTCGCCGGTCTCCTGATCACCACCGAAGCGGCGGTGAGCGAGGTGCCGGAAGACAAGCCGGCGATGCCCGGCGGCGGTATGCCGGATATGGGCGGCATGGGCTTCTAAGCCCGGCCGCGAGCCACACCGAAGGGCCGGAGGGGTGATCCTCCGGCCCTTTTTCGTTCCGCCCGGTCCGGACCATTACGAATGGACCGAGCCGCTCGGCCCGGCCATGCCACTCCCCGGCAATTCTCGCCGGCACCTGCGTGGGTGTCGCTCGTTCTGGGGATGAACCCTCGGCAAGCAGGAGAGCGCCGGATGAAAGTTCCGCACAAGGCCCTGGTCGCGCTCGCCGACGGCGAGCGCTTCGTGATGATGCGCAACGTCGGCCATCCGTTCGAGCCGAAGCTCGAGAAGGTCGGCGAGATCGACCTCGAGCTGACGAATTTCAGCGCCGGGGTGCGCAACCAGGACCCCGTGCAGCGCGGCGGCAGCACCGAGATCGATGAACTGGCGCACGGGGCGGCCATCGCCCACTGGCTCAACCGCAAGACCCTGAACGGCGATGGTAGGCCGCTGGTCATCGCCGCCGATCCCAAGACGCTCGGCCAGATTCGCCAGCACTGCCACAAGGAACTGCAGAACAGGATCGTCGGCGAGGTGGCCAAGGACCTGATCAACCAGCCGGTCGAGTCGATCGAGCGGGCCCTCGCGATGGCCTGACGGGCGTGCGGGCCTGGTTGTGCGATGTGCTGAGGAGACCGGCCATGGCCGATGCCACAAGACTGCGCGAACGGATGGTCGAAAGGCAGATCTTGGGCCGCGGAATCGTGACGCCAAGCGTGCTATCGGCCTTCCGCGCCGTCCCGCGCGAGGCCTTCGTTCCCGAGAAATTGCGCGAGTTCGCCTACGAGGACGGCCCCTTGCCGATCGGCGAAGGGCAGACGATTTCGCAACCCTACATCGTCGCGCTGATGATCGACGCCGCCGAGATCCCGCCCGGCGGCAAGGTCCTCGAGGTCGGCGCCGGCTCGGGCTATGCCGCCGCGGTGATGTCGCGCATCGCCGGCGAGGTGTTCGCCATCGAGCGGCACGAAAAGCTGGCGCGGTCGGCCGCCGAACGGATCGACGCGCTCGGCTACGACAATGTCTCGATCATCTGCGGCGACGGAAGCCTCGGCCTGCCGGACGAAGCGCCGTTCGACGCGATCCTCGTCGCGGCGGGTGGCGATCACGTTCCCGAGCCGCTGAAGCGCCAGTTGCGGACCGGCGGCCGGCTGGTGGTTCCCGTTGGCGGCGAGGACATTCAATCGCTGCTCTGCATCACCCGCACCGGCGAGCACACCTGGACGGAGCACGACCTCGGGGGCGTGCGCTTCGTGCCGTTGATCGGCCGACATGGCCGCTACGAGAACGGCAGCCGGGCGGCGACCAACCACCAGCCCGCTCGCGAAACGACCTTGCCCCAGCTGATCGCCCAGGCCGCCGAGCCCCTGCCCGGGATCGACGACGAAGCGTTCGCCGCCGCGTTCGACCGGTACGCCAAGCGCAAGGTCGTGCTGCTCGGCGAATCCAGCCATGGCACGCACGAATTCTACGCCGCGCGCGCGGCGATCACGAAGCGCTTCGTCGAGCGGCACGGCTTCACCATCGTCGCCGCCGAAGCCGATTGGCCGGATGCGGCCGTGCTCGACCGGCACATCCGCCATCAGCGTCCGCGCCCCGAAGTCCGGCGGCCGTTCCTGCGCTTCCCGACATGGATGTGGCGCAACCCTGTCGTCGTGCAGCTGATGCACGACCTGCACGCGATCAACCGCGATCGCGCGCCGGAGCGAATGGCAGGGTTCTACGGGCTCGACATCTACAACATGTCGGGCTCGATCGAGGCCGTGCTCGCCTATCTCGACGAGCACGACCCGCAGGCGGCCCGGGTGGCACGCGAACGCTACGGCTGCCTGACGCCGTGGCAGGCCGACCCGGCGACTTACGGCCGGGCGGCGCTTACCCGGGGCTACGCCGAGTGCGAGCAGCAGGTCGTCGCCGAATGCCGCGAGCTGCTGCAGCGAGCGCTCCATCAGGACGGCGAGATGTTCGGCGCGGCGATGAACGCGCGCCTCGTCGCTGCCGCCGAGCGCTATTACCGCATCATGTATTACGGCGGCGCAGACAGCTGGAACCTGCGCGACAGCCACATGGCGGAGACGCTCGAGCACCTGCTGCAGCATCGCGGACCCCAATCGAAGGCGATCGTGTGGGCGCACAACAGCCACATCGGCAATGCCAGCGAGACCGAGATGGGCCAGGTGCGCGGCGAGCACAACATCGGCCAGCTCGTCCGCGAGCGGTGGGGCGAACGCGCGGCGCTCATCGGCTTCGGCACCCACACGGGCACCGTCACCGCGGCGACGGACTGGGACGGCGACCACGAAACCAAGCGCGTGCTCCCCTCGCGCGTCGATTCGTACGAGCGGTTGTGCCACGACAGCGGCGTCGGGCGCTTCCTGCTCGACCTTGCGCCGGGTCGCCACGAGGCGCTCCGCCGCCGCCTCGAGGAGCCGCGCCTCGAGCGTTTCATCGGCGTCATCTACCGCCCCGAGACCGAGCGCTGGAGCCATTACAGCGAGGCGGTCCTGCCCGGCCAGTTCGATGCCTATGTCTGGTTCGACGAAACCCGCGCGCTCAGGCCGTTGCGCCCGCACGAACCTCACGAAGGGGTGCCGGACACCTTCCCGTTCGGAGAGTAGATAAGCTTCAATTGGCGAATAGAATTGGATTTTGGCGTGTGTTATCGGGCGGGCCAGGGATCAAATCGACGAGTCAACATGGCTACGACCGGACCAGCGCCGAAACGAGGCGTCGGCTTCCTGCCGCCGCCCGATTTCAAGGGCCAATCCATCGCCGTGCGCTTGGGACGCCGGATTCGCGACCCTATCAACGGCTGGCTGTCCAAGCAGTCGCTGATCGGCGACGATCCGCTTGTCGATCCGAGCGAGCTTCCCGGCCTGGTCGAGCTCGGCCGCCACTGGCGGACGATCAGGGACGAGCTGCTGCCGCTGCTTGCCGAGCGGCAAAAGATCCCGGCCTTCCGCGACATCTCGCCGGACCATCGGCGGATCGCCACCGACAGCAAGTGGAAGAGCTTCTTCCTCGAAGGCTACGGCTTCCGTGCCGAGGAGAACTGCGCCCGCTGCCCCAGGACGATGGCGCTGCTGAAGAAGGTGCCGGGCCTCGTGGTCGCGTTCTTCTCGATCATGGAGCCGGGAACGCAGGTGCCCCCGCACCGCGGCGTGACCAAGGCGTGGTACAATTGCCATCTCGGCCTCGTCGTGCCCGAAGGCAAGGTCGGCATCGAAATCGCCGGATGGCCGGTGGGCTGGCGCGAGGGCGAGTGGCTGGTGTTCGATGAAACCAACATGCACCGGGTGTGGAACGAGACGGACGAAGACCGCGTCGTGCTGTTCCTGCAGGTGCGGCGGCCGATGACCTGGCGCGGCAAGCTGGCGGCGAAGGCGCTGTTCAAGATGATCCGCCATTCGAGCTTCGTGCAGGACGTTCGGCGCAGCCTGAGCGCGCGCTGACGAGGCCAAGTCGTAACGAAATTCGCTTAGAACGCGGTTAACAGCGCCCGGTTCACTCGGCTCGTCGGCGCGTATACCACGGTTCGTCGCGTAAATTCTTGCCGGATTCCCTGCGCTTGGCTTAACCCTTCCGAAGGGATCGGCGGGTAGCAACGGGGTGATGAAGTTGGCACTATTCGAACGGTATTTTGCACCGCTCGCTTTGGCGGCTGCAACGGTAGTGCCGGCACACGCCACCAACGGCACGCTGGATGCGCAGTTCGACAGCGTCATCGGCAACGCCGGCTCGACGCCCGACTTCACGGCCCATTACGATACGTCGCTCACCCAGCAGATCGCCCAGCTTGCGGCGGATGACCGCGGGCGGATCGGCGTCGCCGCCATCGACCTGTCCACCGGCAAGGTCGTCTCGGTGCTCGGCAACCAGCGCTTCCCGCTGGCCAGCACGAGCAAGATCGCGATCGTCGCGACCTTCCTGCGCGGTGTCGACCAGGGGAAGTGGAGCCTCGACGACCGGTTCCCGATGATGGTCACCTCGAGCCGCGCGGGCCGGTTGCTGAGCGCCCGTGACCTGATCGAGCTGGCGATCACGCGCAGCGACAACCAGGCGGCCGACGGGCTGCTGCGTGTCGTCGGCGGCCCCGATGCGGTGAACGAATGGGTCCACAGCGCCGGAATCAAGGACTTCAGCCTCAATCGCGACATCTACACCCTGGTCCGCGAGGATGGCGCCATCGATCCCGCGCGCCAGGTGGACATGCGCGATTCCGCCACCCCGCTCGCCATGGCCACGCTGCTCAAGGGGCTCTACGACGGCCGCTGGCTGAGCGCGTCGAGCCGCAATGTCCTGCTCGGCGCCATGGGCCGCTGCAAGACCGGCCCGCAGCGTATTCCGGGGCAGCTTCCCGATGGCGTGGACGTCGCCCACAAGACCGGCACGCTTTACAACACTTCGAGCGATGTCGGGATCGTCACCGGTCCCGACGGCCACGCGATCGCGATGGCAATCTACGTGACCGGCGGCAAGAACAACCATCAGTACCGGTTCGAGAAGATCGGAACGATCGCCCGCGCCGTTTACGATGGCTATGAGGCGCAATGGCCAGGGCAGCCGGGACAGGTCTGGACCACTGCCAGCTATCCCCGGACCGCCTCCGCCTCGGCTCCCTAGGCAAGCCTGGCGCAAACAAAAAAGGGCGCGGCCATGGCGGCCGCGCCCTTCCTTGTTCGTTGACGAACCGGCGATCAGTCGGCCGAAGTCGTCGTCGAGGTCGCGTCGCTGGTGGCGGCGGTCGCGTCAGCAGCGCTGGTGGCTTCGCTGGCCGCGGCAGCCGCGTCGGTCGAAGCTGCGCTGGCTGCGCTGGCAGCCGCGTCGGCGTTCGCGTTGGCGTCGGCCATCGCCGAGTCCGAAGTGGCGCTGGCGGCGTTGTCGGCTTTGCTCGAGCAAGCAGCGAGCGACAGGGCGGCGCCGGCAACGGCGGCGGCGAGAACGATCTTGCGCATGTTTTGTGTATCCTTGAACAGCGACTGGGAAAGCGGGCCGTCAGGTATCCCCTCGGACCCGCGAAACCCGCCCGAGAGCCGGTTTCAAGGCGCGGGAATAATGGCGGGATTGTGGCAGCGCAAGCGAATTGTGGCAGCTTGCCACAATTGCGAGGGACCAGCCGAAAGCGGCTGACCTGCGTTTCGGGCGCTGCTAGGACCAGGCCATGTCCGAAAAGCAGCATCTCTACCTGGTCGACGGTTCGGCCTACATCTTCCGCGCCTATCACCGCCTGCCACCGCTGACCAACCCGCAAGGCACGCCGGTCGGCGCCGTCTATGGCTACACCACGATGCTGTGGAAGCTGGCGGAAGACCTGCACAAGGCCGACGGACCCACGCACCTCGCGGTCATCCTCGACAAGGGCAGCCACAGCTTTCGCAACGAGCTCTATGATCAGTACAAGGCCAACCGGCCCCCGCCGCCCGAGGACCTCAAGCCGCAGTTCCCGCTGATCCGCGACGCGACGCGCGCCTTCAGCCTGCCGTGCATCGAGGAGGACAATCTCGAAGCCGACGACCTCATCGCCTCCTACGCCAAGGAAGCGACCCGGCGCGGCTGGGACGTGACCATCGTCAGCTCGGACAAGGACCTGATGCAGCTCGTTGGCCGCTGCGCCGAGCCGCACGATGGGCACGACGGCGGATGCATCGACATGCTCGACACGATGAAGAACCAGCGGATCGACGTTGCCGAGGTCGTCGAGAAGTTCGGCGTCGGACCCGAGCTCGTCGGCGACGTGCTGGCGCTGATGGGCGACAGCGTCGACAACATTCCCGGGATCTACGGCATCGGCCCGAAGACCGCGTCGAAGCTGATCCAGGACCACGGCTCGCTAAGGGCCGCGCTCGACGCCGCTCCGGCGATGAAGCCCGGCAAGCTGCGCGACCGGCTGATCGAGGGGCGGGAAATGGCCGAGCTGTCGCGCATCCTCGTGCAACTGAAGGACGACTGCGAGCTGCCGATGCCGCTCGACGATTTCAAGCTCGACACCGTGCCCAAGGAGCCGCTTGCCGCGTTTCTTGCCGAACATGGCTTCACCAGCCTGCTGAGGCGGCTCGAAGGCGGGGCAGGTAGTCCTGGCCGGTCGACCGAGCTCGATCCGCCGAAGCAGGCGACGGCCGGCGCGCGCGCCTCGTCGCAAGGCAATCGGCAGGACTTGCCGGAATTCCCGCCGGTCGACCGTTCGACTTACGAATGCGTCCAGACGGTCGAACGGCTCGAGCACTGGATCGAGCGCGCCTTCGCCGCCCGCGCGGTCGCAATCGACACGGAGACAAGCTCGATCGATGCGATGCGCGCCGACCTTGCCGGCGTCAGCCTCGCGCTCGGGCCGAACGACGCCTGCTACATTCCGCTCGGTCACGGCGGCAGCGACATGTTCGCCGAGAAGCCGCCGCAGATCGACAAGGCCCGGGCGATCGCGCTCCTCAAGCCGTTGCTTGAAAGCGATGCCGTCCTCAAGATCGGGCAGAACATCAAGTACGACATCAACATCCTCGCCCGCAACGGCATCGCCCTCGCCCCGGTCGACGACACGATGATCGTCAGCTTCGCGCTGGACGCGGGACGGTCGCCGGAAGGCATCGGCGGCGGGCACGGCATGGACGAGCTTGCGCAGCGCCACCTCGGTCACCAGACGCTGACCTTCAAGGACGTGTGCGGCAGCGGCAAGAAGCAGATCCCGTTCGGCGAAGTGCCGCTCGACCGGGCGACCGAATACGCCGCAGAGGACGCGGACGTGACCTGGCGGCTCCACCAGGTCCTGAAACCGCGCCTGGC
>DATJHD010000343.1:0-7899 GCA_035494275.1 Croceibacterium sp. | reverse complement strand
TGCCGGACATCGCCGCGCTGCAGGAACGGCTCGCGACGCTCGAAGCGAAGAGCTTCGAGCAGGAGCGCACGATCCGCCACACGCTGGCCATGCTGATCGAGTGGATCGAAAGCGAGATGGGCGAGAGCAGGGCGGCCTGAGGAAGGATTTCGCTTGAACGCCGTCACGCAGCCAATCTCGGCCGATCAGGGCGGCGCGATCGTCAACGGCCTCTCGGTCGACGTCGAGGACTGGTTCCAGGTCGGCGCGTTCGAGAGCGTGATCGAGCGCGACGATTGGAACTCGCTCGCCGACCGGGTGGAGCGCAACGTCCACGCCATCCTCGACATGTTCGACGAGGCGCAGGTGAAGGCGACGTTCTTCGCGCTCGGCTGGGTCGCCCAGCGCCACGGCGGGCTGATGCACGAAATCGTCTTGCGCGGGCACGAGCTCGCCAGCCACGGCTGGGATCACGGACGCGTGTTCCGCATGGAGCGCAAGGCCTTCGCCGAGGACATTGCCCGCGCGCGCAAGGTGCTCGAGGATGCCGCCGGGGTGCGGGTGGTCGGCTATCGCGCGCCGAGCTTTTCGATCGATCGGCGCACCCCGTGGGCGTTCATGGAGCTGGCCGAGCAGGGTTACGCCTACTCGTCGAGCGTCGCCCCGATCGGCCACGACCATTACGGCTGGCCGGACGCGCCGCGATTTGCGTTCAGGCCGCTGCCGTGGTCGGAGCTGGTCGAGCTTCCGGTGACGACGGCGACGTTTGCGGGCAAGCGGCTCGCCGCGGGCGGAGGCGGGTTCTTCCGGGTGATCCCCTACGCCTTCACCCGCTGGGCGATCCGCCAGGTCAACGGGCGTGAGGGCCGCCCGGCGATCTTCTATTTCCATCCGTGGGAAATCGATCCCGGCCAGCCGCGCGTCGCCGGCGCGCCGCTCAAGTCACGTTTGCGGCACTACGCCAGCCTCGAAAAGATGGCCGGCAAGCTGCGCCAGCTCGTCCACGAGTTCGCCTGGGGGCGGATGGACCTGCTCGCCCATCGCGAGGCGGCGCGGCTCGCCAGCGAGGTCGTCGCGTGAATGCGCCGTTCGCCCTGGCCCGCGAGACCGTTCGCCTGGTCGACTTGCACCAGCCCGGCGAGGCGCGGCGGATCGAGGGCTTCGTGGCCGAAACGGGCGGCAGCCTGTTTCACCGGCCCGCCTGGCTCCGCGCCGTCGAGCGGGGCGCGCGGCAGAGGGCGTTCGGGCTGGTGGCGGAGAAGGGCGGGGGGGTCACCGGCTGGCTGCCGTTGAGCGAAGTGCACTCGCCGATCTTCGGCCGGATGCTGGCGTCGAGCGGCTTTGCCGTCGGCGGCGGCGTGCTTGCCGAGCGCGTTTCCACGGCCGAGGCGTTGTGCCTCGCGGCCGAGGAGCTGGCGCAGCGGCTGGCGTGTGCGACGATCGAGCTGCGCGGCGGGGCTGCCCCCAGGCACTGGCGGGTGCGCACCGACAGCCATTGCGGGTTCGTTCGCGCGCTTGCCGAAAGTGACGACGCGCAGCTCGCGGCCATTCCGCGCAAGCAGCGGGCCGAGGTGCGCAAGGGGCTCGAAGCCGAGCTGACCGTCGAGGTGGGATGCGGCTCGGCCGATCGCGCGGCGCACTATGCCGTGTACGCCGAAAGCGTGCGCAATCTCGGCACGCCGGTATTCCCGAAAAGCCTGTTCGAGGCCGCACTCACGGAACTCGACGGCGTCATCCTGACGGTGCGCCATGACGGCAAGCCGGTCGCCAGCGTGCTGTCGTTCTGTCACGACGGCGCGGTCATGCCCTACTGGGGCGGCGGCACGCGCGCGGCGCGACACCTGCGCGCCAATGACCGGATGTACTACGAACTGATGCTCCACGCCCGCCGGCGCGGCTGCACGCGGTTCGACTTCGGCCGTTCCAAGACCGGCAGCGGCGCCTGGGCCTACAAGAAGACCTGGGGCTTCGAGCCCGAGCCGCTCAACTACGCGAGCTGGACAGCTCCGGGCGCCGAGCCACGTGATGCCGACCCCACGAGCGCGCGGCACGCCGCGAGTATCGCGCTGTGGAAGAGCCTGCCGTTGCCGGTGGCGAGCTCGCTCGGGCCGTTGATCGCCAGGGGGCTGGGATGACGGGCGAGATCCTCTTCCTCGCGCATCGCATCCCGTTTCCGCCCGATCGCGGCGACAAGATCCGTTCGCACCATGTCCTGAAGGCGCTCGCCGAGCTCGCCCCGGTCCATGTCGCCTGCCTCGCCGAGACGACGGCCGATCGCGCACAGGAGGCAGAACTTGCGGAAATCGCGGCAAGCTATTGCCTGGCCAATCGCACGAAGCGGCTATCCCTCGCGTGCCTGCAGGCGCTCGCTCGCGGGGAGCCGGTCAGCCTGGCGGCGTTCCGGCACCGGGCGATCGCCCGCTTTGTCGCGCGCACGCTGCGCGAGCGGCCGATCGACACGATTTACGTGTTCTCCGGGCAGATGGGACAATACGTCGCCTCCGGCTGGGATGGGCGGCTCATCGTCGACCTGGTCGACGTCGATTCGGCCAAGTTCGAAGCCTACGCCCGCGACGCGAGCGGGCCGAAACGGCGGCTGCTGGAGCGGGAAGCCGCCCTTGTGCGCCGCGAGGAGGAACGGCTCGCGCGCATCGCCGACCGCACCTTGCTCGTGAGCGAGGCCGAGGCGGCGCTGCTGCAATCGCGCGTGAGCGATAGCTCGAGCGTGCGGATTGCCGCGCTCGGCAACGGGATCGATCCCGACGCATTCGATCCCATGCGAACCGCGCCCCATGCCGGGCTCGAAGCGACGAAAGGGCCCCATCTCGTCTTCACCGGGCAGATGGACTATCCGCCGAATGTCGCCGCCGCCCTGCGGGTCGCCCGCGCGATCCTGCCGCAGGTCCGCAAGGTCTATCCGGCGGCGCAATTCCACGTTGTCGGCCGGTCCCCTGGAGCGGACTTGCGCGCGCTCGACGGCAAGGGCGGCGTGCGGGTATGGGGCGAGGTCGCGGCGGTGCAGCCGTTCCTCGCCGCCGCAGACCTCGTCGTCGCGCCGCTGACCCTGGCGCGGGGCGTGCAGAACAAGGTTCTCGAGGCGATGGCGATGGCCCGCCCGGTGCTGCTGACACCCGACGCCGCGACCGGCATCCCGGCAAGAAACGGCACCCATTTCGCGGTCGAGGAAAGCGACGAGGCGCTGGCTGATCGGGCACTGGAGCTGCTCGGCAATCGCCAACGGGCCGCCGGCATGGGAACGGCCGCGCGCCGCTTCGTGGTCGAAAACCTCGCCTGGCCTTCGATGCTCGCGCCGCTGCCCACCCTCGTGCGCCGGGAAGCCAGGCGCGAAGGCCGCCGCGATGCCGCCTGAGCTTGCGCTTCGGCCGAGCCGGTCGGGCTGGGCCGGCGAAGCGCCGCGCGCGTGGCGCACACCGCTGCTGCAGCTCGCCCTCGCGTGGGCCGGGTTGCTCGTCCTCACGGCCAGAGACTGGGCCGAGATGGCCGGTCAGTGGTGGAACGCCTCGACCTACAACCATATTCTGCTCATTCCCCTGGTCCTCGCCTGGCTCGTGCGGCTGCGCTGGCCCGAGCTGCGCCGGCTGCGCCCGCAAGCCTGGTGGCCGGCGCTGGCGTGGCTCGTTGCCGGCGTGCTGGCGTGGAGCGCCGGCTCGGTGGCCCAGGTCAACCTCGTCAGCGAGCTCGGCGCCGTAATGCTGCTGCAAGGCGCCGTTGCCACGATACTCGGGCCACGGATCGCGGCGGTGCTGCTGTTCCCGCTGGCCTACATGGTCTTCCTCGTTCCTTTCGGCGACGAGATCATGCCGCCGCTGCAGGCCGTTACCGCCCACATGGCGGTGGCGTTGACCCATGCGAGCGGCGTGCCGGCAACGCTCTCCGGCGTGTTCATCGACACGCCCGTCGGCCGTTTCGAGGTCGCGCAAGCTTGCTCGGGCGTGAAGTTCCTCATGGCTATGATCGCGCTCGGCGCGCTGGTGGCCAACGCCTGCTTCGGCAGCCTCGCACGGCGGACGATCTTCATGACCGCGTGCGTCATCTTCCCGGTGCTCGCCAACGGCGTGCGGGCGTGGGGCACCATCTATCTTGCGCAAAGCCGCGGCGTGGCCTTCGCCGCCGGTTTCGACCACATCGTCTATGGCTGGATCTTCTTTGCCATCGTGATCGCCACGCTGCTCGGCGCCGCGTGGCCGTTCTTCGACCGCGCAGCCGATGATCACCTGCTCGATGCGCGATCCATCGAACGTTCGCCGAGTCTCGGCCGATGGGCCGGGCTTGCCATCGATGGATGGGGGGCGCTGGCGGCGATCTTGGGCGCCGCCGCCTGCGGCCTGTTCATCGAAGGCTTGCTTGCCGCCGCGGGCGTGCCCTCGTAACGCCGACAACGATGTGCGGGATCGCGGGGATATTTCATTGCGGCACGGTCAAGCCGGTCGACCCGGCGCGCGTCGGGCGGATGTGCGACGCCATCGTCCATCGCGGCCCTGACGATTCCGGCGTGTGGACCGCCCCGGGGGTCGGCCTCGGGTTTCGCCGCCTCGCGATCATCGACCTTGCAGGTTCGGCCCAGCCGATGGCTTCTGCCGACGGGCGCGCGATGCTGGTGTTCAACGGCGAGATTTACAATTTCCGCGAACTGCGGCGCGAGCTGACCGGGCTCGGAGCGCACTTTCGCACCGACGGCGACGGCGAGGTCATCCTCTCGGCCTACCAGAAGTGGGGCGTCGACTGCCTGCAGCGCCTCCACGGCATGTTCGCGTTTGCGCTCTACGACCTCGACAAGCGCACGCTGTTTCTCGCCCGCGACCGCCTGGGCGTGAAGCCGCTGTTCATGGCGAGCCTGTCCGACGGCAGCCTCGCGTTCGCATCGGAATTGAAGGGTCTCCTGGCCCATCCGCTGCTCCGGCGCGCGGTCGATCCGCTTGCCGTCGAAGATTACCTCGCCTGGGGCTACGTGCCCGACCACCGCTCGATCCTGAAGGGCATCGAGAAGCTGCCGGCCGGGCACTACCGCCTGCTCAGGCACGGCGCGAGGCCCGGCGCGCCCGTGCGGTGGTGGGACATCTCGTTCGCCGAGCGGCGCAAGGGCAAGCCGGCCGACCTTGAAGCCGAGCTGCTGCACCACCTGCGCGAGGCGGTGACGAGCCGGATGATCGCCGACGTGCCGCTCGGCGCGTTCCTCTCCGGCGGCGTCGATTCCTCGAGCGTCGTCGCGCTGATGGCGCAGGCGAGCCGTCAGCCGGTGAAGACCTGCTCGATCGGTTTCGACGTCGCCGCGCTCGACGAGACGTCCTACGCCGACGAGGTCGCGCGGCTGTTCGGCACCGATCACCACGCGCGCACCGTCAGCGCCGACCAGTTCGCCGACATCGGCGCGCTGGCGGCGATCTTCGACGAGCCCTTCGCCGACGCCTCGGCGCTGCCGACCTGGCGGGTCAGCCGGCTCGCGCGGGAGACGGTGACGGTTGCGCTGTCCGGCGACGGCGCCGACGAGGCGTTCGCCGGGTATCGCCGGCAGGTGTTCCATGCGCACGAGGAGCGGGCGCGCAGGTGGTTGCCTCAAGGTTTGCGCAAGTCCGTGCTCGGCGGCCTCGGCGAGGTCTATCCCAAGGCTGACTGGGCGCCGCGGTCGCTGCGCCTGAAAACGACGCTGCTCTCGCTCGCCGGGACGGGCGCCGAGGGTTATGCCCGCGCGCTGTCGGTGACGCCGCCCGAGCTGCGGCAGGCGCTTTACACGCAAGATTTCGCCAACTCGCTGGGCGGATACCAGGCCGAAGCGCCGCTGATCCGCCTGATGGACGACGCGCCGGCGCGCAGCGGGCTCGACCGGGCGCAGTACGCCGACCTCGCGTTCTGGCTGCCCGGCGACATCCTGACCAAGGTCGATCGCACCAGCATGGCCGCGAGCCTCGAGGCGCGCGAGCCGCTGCTCGACCACCGCCTCGTCGAGTTCGCCGCGACGCTGCCGGAGGGGCTGCGGGTTCACGGCATGCAGGGCAAGTACCTGTTGAAGAAGGCGATGCGGCGCTACCTGCCGGAAAAGATCCTCTACCGGCCGAAGCAGGGGTTCGTCACGCCGATCGCCGAGTGGCTGCGCGGGCCGCTCGCGAGCGAGGCGCGGGCCATCGCGACCAGCGCCGCGCTCGCCCGCACCGGATGGTTCCAGCCGTCGTTCGTGTCGGCAGCGGCCGAGGCGCACATCGCCGGAAAATCCGACCATTCGCGCCTGCTCTGGCAGTTGCTGATGCTCGACCGCTCGCTGCGGCACCTCGGGGTCGTGTCCTAGCTCCCGCCCCCGAAGGGCCAGGAAACGCGCTCAGCGGGCGTCGACCATCACCAGCTCGCAATCTTCCAGCGCTTCGACGGTGATCGCCTCCTCACCGGTGATCGCTATGCCGTCGCGGGCATTGGCCTCGGCGCCGTTGACGCGGACGCGCCCCCCGGTCGCGACGAGGTACTGGTGCCTCCTGGGCGAGGTCTCGTAGGTCACGGTCTCGCCCTCAGGCACGGTCGCCGCGAGAACGCGCGCGTCGGAGCGGATCGGCAGCGCGCCATCCTTGTCGGGTTCTCCGCTGGCGAGGATTTCCCAGCGGCCGGCGCGTTCGCCGCGGGGAAACTCGCGCATGCCCCAGTCGGGCTCACCCCCGGCCCGGTCGGGAAGAATCCAGATCTGGAACAACGTCGTGTCTTCGTTCTCGACGTTGTATTCCGCATGAGCGACGCCGGTGCCGGCGCTCATCACCTGCACGTCGCCGGCGGCGGTGCGTCCGGTGTTGCCCATCGAATCCTGGTGCGTGATCGCGCCGCTGCGGACGAACGTGATGATTTCCATATTCGCGTGGCTGTGCGGCGGAAAGCCGGACTGCGGCGCAAGGGTATCGTCGTTCCAGACCCGGATCTGGCCCCAGCTCATGCGCTCGGGATCCATGTAGTCGGCGAAGCTGAAGTGAAAGCGGGTGTCGAGCCAGCCATGGTTGCGATGGGCCAGCCCTGCAAAGGGACGAATATCGATCATGTCGGAAAGTCCACCTCGGCGGGGTGTTGCCGCCGGTATGCCGACTAGATGCGAATGGTCTATGGGCGATTCAAGGTCTCGGCAGGCGGGGGTCCCTGCCGGCGGGCTCATAACGGCGTTCGCCGGTCAGTGGGTCCATCCATACTTCGAGGAGTTGGCCGGTTTCGTGATCGACGAACTTCTCCTTGGTAAGCTCCCAGTCCGAATGCTCGACGCGCGGCGGCGTGCCCGGGCGGCCATAGCGCCGCTCGAGCACGACGCTGACCATGACGAGCGCGCCGATGATCATCAGGCCGATCCCGCCGCCTCCGGTCAGCACCGTCATGAGCGTGCCGCCGAACAGCAGCAGCGCGCCGAGCGCCAGCACCAGGCTCCGCGCGTTCGGGCTCATTCGGCGGCGAGCCTCACCGCGGTGCCGTAGGCCACGACTTCGTTCATCGTCTGGCCGATCTCGCCCGAATCGAACCGCATCATCACCACGGCATCGGCGCCCATCAGCTGGGCGTTGGTGACGAGCCGGTCGATCGCGTGCCGTCGGGTGTCTTCGACCAGCGCGGTGTACTCCTTGATCTCCCCGCCGGCGATCGAGCGCAAGCCGGCCATCATGTTGCCACCGATTCCGCGGCTGCGGACGACGACGCCAAAGACCTGGCCGAGCGCCTCGGTGACTCGATGGCCCGCGACGCTTTCCGTTGTAACCACGATCATTCGACTCTCCCCTTCAGTGTCCCAGCTCCCTGCTACACCGCTCCGTGGCCTCGCGCCATGTATTCGGCGCTCTGCATTTCCTTGAGGCGGCTGACGGTGCGCTCGAACTCGAAGCGGCCGTCACCGGAGGGATAGAGCGCTTCGGGCTCGGCGGCGGCGGTGGCGAAGAGCTTGACGTTGTT
>DATJHD010000342.1:0-9569 GCA_035494275.1 Croceibacterium sp. | reverse complement strand
CGCGCTCCCCGGCTACAAGGAAGTCCAGCCGGTGGTGTTCTGCGGCCTGTTCCCGGTCGACGCCGCCGATTTCGAGAAGCTGCGCGAATCGATCGCCAAGCTGCGCCTCAACGACGCCAGCTTCTCCTACGAGATGGAGACCAGCGCCGCGCTCGGGTTCGGCTTCCGCTGCGGCTTTCTTGGCCTGCTCCACCTCGAGATCATCCAGGAACGCCTCTCCCGGGAATACGACCTCGACCTCATCACCACCGCGCCGAGCGTCGTCTACCGCATCGTCCTCAGGGCCAGCCGCACCGAAGAGGCGAGCGAGATCCTGCTTCACAACCCGGCCGACTACCCCGATCCCAGCCGCATCGAGACGATCGAGGAGCCGTGGATCAAGGCGACGATCTACACCCCGGACGAATATCTCGGTTCGATCCTCAAGCTGTGCCAGGACCGCCGCGGCATCCAGCGCGACCTCACCTACGTCGGCGGCCGCGCGCAAGTGACCTACGAGCTGCCGCTGAACGAGGTGGTGTTCGATTTCTACGATCGCCTGAAGAGCATCAGCCGCGGCTATGCCAGCTTCGATTACGAGCAGATCGGCCTCAGGCCAGGTGACCTCGTCAAGATGAGCATCCTCGTCAACAACGAGCCGGTCGACGCGCTCTCCATGATCGTCCACCGCGCGGTGGCCGAGGAACGCGGCCGCGGCATGTGCGAGCGCCTGAAAGACCTCATCCCGCGCCACCTGTTCAAGATCCCGATCCAGGCCGCGATCGGCGGCAAGGTGATCGCCCGCGAGACGATCAGCGCGCTGAGGAAGGACGTGACCGCCAAGTGCTACGGCGGGGATATCACGCGCAAGAAGAAGCTGCTCGAGAAACAGAAGAAGGGCAAGGCCAGGATGCGGGAATACGGCAACGTCAGCATTCCGCAGGAAGCCTTCATCGCGGCGTTGCGCATGGGAGAGGATGGCTGAACGCCCGCGCGATTGCGGTCACATCGAGGCTGTCGACCCGGCGCCCGGGGAATGGAGGACAGGGCCTTTCAGCGGCCATGCCGCAGTCGAGCGCTACGCGCCGTTCCAACCATCCCCGATCCCACGCCGCGGATACGGCCCGCGCTCCCTCGGCGTGGTGTCGATCGGGACGGAAACGCCGTCGGCGAGCTCCAGCCTGGGGAAAGCGGCGATGAAGCGCTGGGCGTCTTCCATAAGGCGGAAGTAGTAGGCGGCGGCCTGGCGGCAGCCGCTCGAGTGCGCCGGTCCCCACGACCACATCTTCGGCCCCAGGTTGTCCGACAGCCATTCGTCGAGCCGCCGGTCGGTCGCGAGCGTGCTCATGCCGCCTTGCGGCACCACGAACTTGACCCTGATCGGATATTCGAGGTCGTCCTTCTTGAACCGCGGATCGTTGCGTCGCTTCACCATGACGCGGGCGATGCACCCGCAGCCGGAGTCGGGGCAAGAAGAATGTTCCTAGTTTGTTCTTACGAGCGAAGTTGCCGTGGGGCCCCCGGGGTCAGGCACCGTGGTGACGGCATAGACTTCAGACCCCGGTCGGCAGGACATCGAGCGCGCCCCAGGATCTCGCGATCCTGCCCGGCGAGCGAGCGTTGACGCCCAGCTCACGCGCTTCCGCCAGGTGCTCGAAGCTCAGCGACACGTGGCTCGGGCGGCGGGAAGCGGGTTTGATAGGTGCAGAAGGCATGCGCATAACTTGTGCGCAACGCAAATGGGCATCAAGCACTCGCCGGGTGGGCCCTAGGGCTTGCGCGCGCTCACCAGCGAATAATACCCGCCGCCTGTCCGCTGCGCCTGGACATCCGTGAAGCCGGCGCTCTCGAGAATGCCGCGGAATTCGGCGAGGGAGTACTGCTTGCCGAGCGTGCCAATCAGCATCAGCAGGCTGAACGCGGCGGCCTCGTAGGGGCCGGTGTACTCGTCGTCCATCAGGATCTCGTTGAGGAAGATCCGCCCGCCGGAGGGGAGCGCCTCGAAGCTGCGGCGGGCGAGGTCGCGGCAGGTCTCGTCGGACCAGTCGTGGAACACGTTCGAGAAAAAGTGTCCGTCGGGGCCTTCGGGCCATGCCTCGGTGAACATGTTGACCCCGGCGGTGGAAACCTGTGCGCCGACGCCGTAGCGCCCGACGTACTTGTCGGCCTCGTGCGCGACTTCCTTGAGGTCCATCAGGATGACCTTGAGGCCGGAGTGGGCGCGGGCGATCTCGATACCGTAGACGCCCGAGCCGCAGCCGACATCCATCAGGCATTTCAGTTCGTCGAACACGGGCTGCCGTGCCGCGCCGAGGGCGGGAGCCTGGCTGTGGGCGTGCATGAAGCGGCAGATGTTCTCGGCGACCTCGGGCGCCATCGTGCCCTGCTCCCAGCCGACCGGGCGCTCGTCGACGCCGGTGCTCGGGCGCTTGCCGGTCCTGAGCGATTCCAAAAGCCGGCCGCGCAAGTGCTCGTTGCGGTCGATGCTGCTTAGGAAGTGCTGCCAGTTGCCCGTCGCCTGCGGGTGCAGCCAGGTCCGCGCGAGGTGCGTTGCCCGCCATTTCCCGAGCCGCTTCTCGACGAACCCGTCGGCGCACAGCGCCGCAAGATGCATCGCCAGCGCCCGCGCGTCGACGCCGAGCTTCGCCGCCAGTTCCTCGGTGGTATACGCCCCTTCGCTCAGGGCCTCGAACGTGCCGACCTCGAGGTTGGCGTTGAGGATCGGCAGGCGGAACTGCGACAGCCAGGCGTCCCAGATGGGCGTGTCGTCGATCGTCGGCGGCAGTGCCGTCATGCTTTCCCTCTCCCTCGTTGCCTTTGTCCGCAGATAACCGGAGTGCTTGCACCGCGCCAGTCCGTCATGGCACAATCGTAACGAACGATAAAATCCCGGAGAGAGACCGATGGCGAGCGTTGCCGCCCCGCATATCGAAGATACCGCGCGCGAGGTCCGCGCGCTGATCAGGTTCGTCGATCCGGGCGACTTTCTCACCCGCCGCTATGTCTCGCAAGGCGCGGAAATCAACACCGGCACCTATTCCGACCACGAGGTAATCATCCGCGACGGCATGCCGATCCGCGACCACTTCACGCTCGAAGAACACGGCTTCACCGTCGCCACCCAGCCGACCGCGGTGACCGATTTCCACGACAAGGCCGAGGTCGACGCGCTCTACGAGCGCGAGGTCGAGCGCCACGTCCAGGCCCTGACCGGCGCCGACAAGGTGGTCGCCCGCGGGTGGATGATCCGCACCAGCGCCGACCTCTCCGAGCGCGCGGCGGAAAAGACGCAAGGCTACACCCACTCCGGCGGCATCCAGCCCCCGGCCGGCGAGGCGCACGTCGATGTCAACACGCCGACCGCCCGGCGCATGGCGCAGGCGACCTACGACAAGCACTTCCCCGGCGGCCCCGGCTTCAAGCGCTTTCTCATATCGAGCTACTGGCGAACCTTCTCGCCCCCTCCGCAGGACGTGCCGCTGGCGATCTGCGACGGGCGCACCAGCTTCGGCGGCGAGGAGAAGTCGAACACCCTGTTCATCGTCGACGAGTTTCCCACCGGCGAGGCGCTGACCGCGCCGGTCGAGGGCGAGGACCAGATGATCGCCGCGACCATCTTCAGCCACAACCCCGCCATGCGCTGGTGGTACTTTTCCAACATGGGTGCCGACGACGCGCTGCTGTTCAAGTTCCACGACAGCGACCACAGCCGCACCTGGCGCTGCCCGCACACCGCGTTCCGCGACACCAGTTTCAAGGATGCCCATATCCGCGAGAGCATCGAGTGCCGCAGCGTGGCCTTCTGGGAGTAGCCCGGGCGCCGTTCGCTCGCGGTCCGCGACCGCACGCTCGGGGGGCGCTAGCGCGTGACGGGCCGACGCTTCGCGGCGAGTTGCGGCCACTCATCCATGGCAATCCGTCCGACCACGCGCGGCGTGCCTTTCGCCGGGTGGAGAACGAGCGCTTCGCCGTCCTTCATGTCGGCGGCGGCGTTGCCGAAGGCGGCCCTGATATTCGGATACTGGGTAACGACCACGGTGTCGGTTCCGGCACGCGGCGGCCGGTTCGCCAGGCCTCGCAGCCAGCGGGCCTGCGCGCTCGTTGCCGCCTGCATGCTGCGGCCGCTATCGCCCAGCTCGACGGCAATCTTCGGACTGGGCAGGCCGGCCAGCCGCGCCGTCTGCCGGGCCCGGTAGGTCGGGCTCGACCAGACCGCACCGATCGGCAGGCGGAGCTTGCGCAAGGCCGAGCCCATGTCGAGGGCGGCGGACTGGCCCACCGGATCGAGCTGGCGCTCACGCCGGCGGTTGGCGGGGTCGGCGTCGCCGGGAGAAGGCGGCGCCTCGGGTGCATGGGCATGGCGCATGACCAGCACGTAACCGCCGTGGCGCAGCCCATCGATCAGCGCCAGTCCGGCCAGTGGCCGTCCGCTCGCCGGCACTGCGCTGCCAAGCGCGGCCAGCGCGACAGGCACGCACAGCGACATCGATAAGACGCGGCTCGAGATTGGAACGGCTGGCGGCATGGATGCGCTCCCCGCGGACATCGTGCGCTCCGAGGCACGAAACGAACCTCGGGCGGCGATTGAGGTTCCGCCCCCAAATCGCACACGGGCCCGCCGAGCGCCAGCCTTTCCGCGCTCATCCGAGCAGCCTGTTTGGAGCGGCCCGAACCTATGATAACAGCATGGCCACGCGGGCGTGGGGGCAGGTGACGCAAGCAGGCGAAAGCTTAGAGGGCCAACCGGGCCCGGCGGCAGGCGACGCCGCCGGCCCCGCGGCTGCGCCCGGGGAGGAGGCGGCCGTGGAGGTCCATCACGCTCATCCGGTGAAAACATGGCGCGAGTTCTTCACCGAGATCGGCATCATCGTCATCGGCATCCTCGTGGCCCTCGCGCTCGACCAGGCGGCCGAGCGCTATCGCGAGCACCGGTTCGCCGACGAGGCGCGAGACGCCGTTCGCGCCGAGGTCAGCGAGA
The DNA here is from genome assembly GCA_035494275.1 of Croceibacterium sp. Classification (GTDB taxonomy): domain Bacteria; phylum Pseudomonadota; class Alphaproteobacteria; order Sphingomonadales; family Sphingomonadaceae; genus Croceibacterium_B. Next base: position 4,612 of record DATJHD010000342.1, on the reverse strand, counting down.
ACCTCTACTGGGTCAACGTGCGTGCGCAGGCCGAACCCTGCATTGGCAAGCGGCTGCAGGAGATCGGTGCGATCCTCGACCTTTCGGAACAGGGCAAGCCCTATCCGGTACCCCGGCGTCTCGGCCTGGTGCCGCACATCAAGCTGACCGAGCTGCGCTGGCAGGCCAATGCCAGCGGCGGGCGGGCGAGCCTGTTCAGCGGCGACGAGCAGCGCCTGTTCGACAACTACTACTTCTCGACCGACCAGCTGCTGCAATACCAGGCGCAGGAAGAAAACGCCTGGTCCGCTCTGCGCGCGCTGCAGGGCGAAGAGCACCTGACGCCCGACACGATCCACGATTTTCGCAAGCTGCTGGCGGAGGCGAAATACGACAACTGGCGCATCCTGTTCCTGATCAGCCACGCCCATCAGTGGGGCGAGCTGATGCACCTTGCGCCCTACAGCCCCGGCGACATGGACAAGGTCGACAGCACGGCCGCCAGGGCCGGGTTGTGCGCACCGATCGACGCCAGGCCAGCGGCGCCACCGGCGGGCACGCTGATCGGCGGATTCGGCGCGCCGGAAGACATGCCCTAAGGTGACAGGCCGCTAGGTTTTGGCGAACCGCGCCAGCACGTCGCCGGTCCAGCCCATGATGTCCTTCTCGGCGATCAGCCACTGGCCGTCGACCTTGCCGACGATGTCGCGGATGTGGCCGCACCAGTGGAGGTAGGGCTTGGCGGGCGGGCGGTTGATGGTCGCCCAGGCGTAGCTCCTGACTTGCCAGTGATCGGGGCGGCCCTTGGGGTCGGGCTCGAACACCAGCTGGTCCATCTGGTGCTGGTGGCCGGGAAAGTCCGGCCGCTGGTGGAACTTGAGCACCAGCTTGCGGATCTCGTCGCGGCCCTTCCTCACCTCGAGTTCGCCCGAAGCGGTCTCCTCGGTCGCCTCAGCGTCCGGGGCGAACAGGGCGACGTAGCCGTCGGTGTCGCCGGTATCGAGCGCCCACGAGTAGCGCGCATAGAGCTCGCGGATGGCAAGCTCGTCTTCGACGGGTGGGCGTGTCATGCAGGAACTCCTTCAAGCTCGGCGCAAATCGCCGACGATGCGCGGCGCCGTCTCGCGCAGGAACAGGGCGGCGACGAAGCCCAGCACGGCCAGCACGACCAGCGTCCAGCACGGCGCCGCCAGGCCATAGACGTCCGACAGGCCGCCGGCGAGGGAAGGCCCGAAGACTCCCCCGAGGACCTCGCCGAGGCCCATCACGATGCCCATCGCCGTCGCGACCTGGCGCGGGCTGACGGATTCGGTCGGCACCGTCGCCATGAACATGGGGAAGATGCCGTTGAACAGCCAGCCGACGAAGAAGATCGCCCCCAGCGCGAAGGCCGATCCGTCGAAATAGAGCGCCGCGAGCGGCAGGCTCACCCCGACGAGCGGCATAACCACCATCACCGGCTTGCGGCCGATGAAGTCCGACGCCGTGGTGACGGCGAAGCTGGCGAGGAAGGAGGACACGCCAAGCACCGCCATCAGGTTCGCCGCGGTCTCGTCCGCGATGTGACGGTACTGCACCAGCACCAGCGGCATGAACGCCCAGGTGATCACGAGGTAGGCGACCAGCGCCACCGACATCACGGCACAGGCGATGACGTTGCGCTCGGTGAGCGTCTCGAGCAGCGGCTGGCGCTCGCCGGCACCGCGGGGCGGGGCCCTGGGGATGTCCCGCTCGACGACGAACAGCATGATGAGCAGCGCCGACATCAGCCCGGGGGCCGCGGCGAGGAAGAACGCGTGGCGCCAGCCCCAGGCGAGCGCTACCGGCACCAGCACCAGCGGCGCGACGGTCGAGCCGAGCAGGCTCGAGCCGACGTTCTGCGTCACGCCCATCGCCAGCGCGCGCCACCTCGGGCTCACTTCCGCTGCGACCATGGCATGGCTGATCGGCATCACCCCGCCTTCGGAAAGGCCCATCAGCAGGCGGGCGCCGAACAGCATCAGGAAAGACGAGGCGAAGCCCGACACTACCGAGCAGGCCGAGAACACCAGTCCGGAGATGACGATGATGACCTTTCGCCGGGCGATCTTGTCCGACAGCCAGCCGACGAACGCCGCCGCCAGCGCCCAGGTGAACGACAGGCCCGACCCGAGTAGCCCGACCTGCGTATAGCTCAGATGGAGCTCCGGCTGGACGTACGGCATCAGGAAATTGAGGGCGTTGCGATCGAAGAACAGGATGCCGAAGTTGAGGCACAGCAAGCCGACGAGCAGCACCTGGTAGCCCGCGGACGACCGCTTCGCTTGCATCATTCTCCCCTCGCGCCGTTCGCGTCAACTTGGCCGCAAAGCGTGCCGCAACGCAACGGGCAATTGGAGGTCCGCAGCCGGGCTACGCGCCCGGTCTGGCCGTCGGCGGGGACAGTTCGCGAGCATGCTCGCCGGCCTGGTCGAAGATGACCGCGCCGGCAAACGTGCCCGTCGCGTCGATGGTGACGGTCTGGTTCTCGAGCGTCTGGTTTTGCCAGAACCAGCCGTGGATGCCGGTGAACGGCGCGACATAGACGGCGGTCTGGGACTGTGCGTCGCCGATGGCGAAGCTTTCGGTTGCGGGGTTGCCGCCCTCGTCGGGGACCGAGTGCATGTCGAAATGCATGCCCCTCGGCGCATGCCACCTGAAGATCATCGGCTGGCCTTGCGCGAGCTTGTACTTCATCTCGATGTTGTCGTACGGCAGCAGCTCGTATTCCCAGTGGTCGGACACGAATTTCGCGTCCTGGGGAACGGCAACGCCCTTGGCCGCCAGCGTCGCGCGCAACGTGGCTTCGTCGGGCTTGGCCGACGCATCGAGCGGGAACAGCACGTTCTTCCGCCTGAGCCCGCGCTCAAGGTAGATGTTCGTGCCGGCTCCGCTTTGGGCGAGGCCCGTGAGGCCGGTCCTCTCGCCGAAGCCGGTGAGGTCGATGCCGAGCTCCGCCGGCAGGATGAAGAACACCATCGCTGTCGCGGCGACGACGATCGCCACCGCCGAGCCGACGGCGATCTGCCGGCCTGACGGCAGGGCGACCGGCGGGTCCATCGGCGGCGGCTTGGTCATGACGCGAAGTATCCGGCGAGGTGGTAGATCATCAGCGCAACGCCGGCGCCGAGCAACAGCAGGTTGGCCGCGAAGGCGCCGCGCGCAAAGCTCGGCGTGGCGCGCCAGAAGTTCAGCAGCACGACCACGATCGCCAGCGCGATCACCTGGCCCGCCTCGACGCCGACGTTGAAGGAGATGAGGTTGACCAAGAGACCGTTCGCCGAGGTGTTGAGGTCCTGCAGCTTGGTCGCGAGGCCCATGCCGTGGAACAGGCCGAAGAGAAGCACCGCGAGCTTGGTGTTGATCGAGAAGCCGAGCCGCTGGAAACCGCCCATGTTCTCGAACGCCTTGTAGACGATCGAGAAGCCGATGATCGCATCGACGAGGTCGGAGTTGAGCCCGGTGCCGAGCAGCACGCCGAGGATAAGCGTGGTGGAATGCCCGAGCGTAAACAGCGACACGTAGATGATGATGTCGCGCAGGCGGTAGAGGAAGAAGATGACCCCGGTGAGGAACAACAGGTGGTCGATCCCCGTCACCATGTGCTTGGCGCCGAGGTAGAAGAACGGCACCGGCGCCGGGCCGCTGATGCTCTCGACGTAGCTCTTGTTGGCCTGCGACATGTCGTGGGCGAAGACTTGCGCCGAGATCAGCAACAGCATCGCCAGCGCGGTGAACGCCGCCAGTCTCAGCAGGTCATCGCGATCGGGCAGCCGCGGCGCGGCGCCGTTGAGCCAATTCATCGCTCGCCCCATCAGCTGCCCTGGCTGGGCGAGGGCGCGCCGCTCGCCGCCGGCACGGGGAGCGGATAGGCCATGTGGCACGCGCTGCACACGCTGTAGACCGTGCCGCTCATCTCGAACACCTTGTCGACGTTCCTGTCCTGGGCGGCCTGCTCGGCCAGCTTGCCGGCATCGACCATCGCCTGGCTGAACTTGGTCCAGTCGGGATTGCGCCCCTTGGTGTAGGTGTCGGTCTGCAGCAGCTTGCCGTAGTCCTGCAGGTCGGCCGCGGCCTTGCGGACTTTCTCCCAGTCGGCGTCGGTCCGCGGCTGGATGTCGTGCTGGCCGGTTTCGTCGCTGACGTACTGGACCGCCTCGAAATAGACCTTCGAGGCCGGATCGACCTTGTTCTTCATCAGCTGCTGGACCGATTCGGCCGGCGCCGAAGACTTGCAGGCGGTGACCAGCAGCAGCCCGCAAACGGCGGCAGGCATCTTCATCGCGGCAAACTCCCCATCAGGTCTCTTGGGCCTACGGGCTTTCGCCCGGCCCGGCGAGTTATTTACCGTTATCGGCGGCGTTGCAACGGCAGAAACCGGATGCCCCCGCGCCGCCAAAAGAAGACCCGCGGACCTTGCGGTCCGCGGGTCGCTTGTTCCTCCTGAGGGGGGGGGGGAGCGGAGGAACGTGACTACTGCGCCTGGGCGCGCTTCTGGGCCGCCTCGACCGCTTCGGTCGTCGGGTTGCCGAGCGACAGCTGGCGCCCATTGGGGAAGCTGATCTCGGCCGCGCTTGCGCGGGTGTCGCCGTCGCGGGCCTGGAAGGCCTGGACG
>DATJHD010000341.1:0-11130 GCA_035494275.1 Croceibacterium sp. | reverse complement strand
GAAGCCATAGGCCCAGCGCGGCATCATCGGCGCCTTGCCGGTGAGGTGCCGGTATCCGGCGACGAGCGCGTCCATGCTCTTGCCGGGGACGACATAGTAATCGATCGCCTTGCCCGCCTCGCTGGCGAAGCTGACCGAATGACGATCGAGGTCGGGCAGCGGATCGGCGTGATAGAGCGCGATGTAGCCCTGGTTCGGCTGCCATTCGACCCGCAGCTTGACCGGCTTTCCCTTCGTCAGCGCGAGCTCGAAGTTGTGGTACCAGGGATTCCAGTTCTGTCGCCAGCGTTCGAGGACTTTCCGGCCGTCGGCATAGACCTCGACGTAACTTGAGGAATATAGCCGGAACTTGTGAATGCCCGATTTGTCGGGCGCGAAGGCGGCGCTCCAGATGACCTTGCTCGCCTTGTCGGCCGGGACCTCCGCCGGCCAGCGCTTCACGTCGCGAAGATACGGATAATCGATCGCCGGTTCCCTTCGGCCGACGGTCGGTTTTTCACCAACGAAATATTCAGCCTGCCAGTCGGCCTTGAGCAAGTCGTACGGCTTGGGATCGCCCACCCGGGTGATCGAATCGTTGTCCCACAGGATACCGTACCCCCGCGTCGAGAGCAGGTAAGGCACGGCGATGTCCATGTTGTGCTGGGCGAGGTCGACATCCTCGCCGTTATAATCCATCTGCCCGTTCTGGTGCTGGCCGAGACCGAACAGGCCCTCGTCGGTCCCGCGGTTGAATTGCGCTCGTGTGGCAAGGAACGGTTGCCCCGCGATCGTCACCGGGTCGAGCCGCCGAGCGGGAGCGTACTCGTCGAGCAGCAGCTTGCCCTCCGCGTCGGACACCCGCAGGCGGCCGTCCGCAAGGCGAACCTCGGCGCGCGAGCGCGGCGTCGCCAGCGTCGCGGCGTCCCTCGTCTCGGTGAGCCTGGGTGCGCCGTCCGGCCTGGCGACGACCATCAGGCTTCTCGGCGCCTGGTCAGGATCGTCCGCGACCGTGACGCGGAAGGTGCCGTCGGAATACGCCAGCACGCGGACTTTTATTCCAGCCTCCGTCGTCACCACCATGCCGTGCGCAATGGCCACCACGGCAGGGGCTCGTGGCGTCCCCGCGCCCGCCAGCAAGGCAGCCCCCAGGATCGCCGCGAGAGATGCGAAAATCCGCAAAATCCCCTCCCATGTTTGCGCTACCATGACAAAGCTGCACGAGGTTGACCAGCCAGGAGGATGAGCGTTGCACCAGCGCACCATCCGCGGCCTCCGCAAAGCCATCGAGGCGCACCCTTGATCTGCTTATGCCTCAAGAATGCGCCAACGGCGTCGCCAGCGCCGGCCCTGACGCAGAATAGCCGGAGACCGCCGTGGCGATGGTCGCCCGCGGCCAAAGAGCGCCGCCGAGGCGCGAAGGGCCACGCCGGGAAAGCCCGGCTATGAGAGGCCCAGGCCGCGAGCGTGGCCAACAGTCCAGCTGATCGAGCCGGCCTCGCGCACGATGCCCGAGATCTCCTTGCCGAGCGCCCGCTCAAGCGCCGGGCGCCACGGCACCAGCGTGAACTCATGCGCCTTCTCGATCAGCGCATAGGGCCTGCCGCCGATCCGCACCTGTCGCCGGCAAAGGCCCTCGATCCGCTCGCCGCGCGCGCTCTTGCCATAGCCGAGCCCGAGCTCGCGGCCGAGCTGGTTCACCGTTCGGCGCCACTCGCGCCTCCGCAGCTCGGCCAGCGCCTCACCGCGCAGGCGCACGGTCTCGCCGTCGGCATCGGCGAGTCCCTGCTCGATCAGCCACTGACGGCGCGACTCCAGCGCCCGGCGGACTTCGGCGCCGAAGCCGCCGCCAGTGGCCGGCGGCGTGGCGGACGTGAGCGCCTCATCGAGCCAGGTGACGCCGTCATGGTGAGCCAGCTCAGCCAGGGGGCGGTCGGCGAGAGTCTCGATCGTGACCGGCTGCCGCGCCGCCCGCCGCCGCTCGTAGGCTTCGCAGCGGTCGATGTGATCGGACGCGATGGCCCAACTGCCATCCTCCACCCGCTCGACGCTGCCGGTCGCCCGCTCGATCGCTTCGAGGCGCCGGACATGCGAGCGCACGACCGCCTCGCTTGCGCCGGGATCGTGCCGCAGGTGGAGTTCCCTGCTGTAGAGGCCGCCATTCGCCTCGGCGATCTCGGCCACCGTCCGATCGAGTAGACGCGTTCCGATCGAGACCGGCGCGATCCTGACCACGCTGCCTTCGCTCGTCGGCGCCGCACCGGCGCCGATATCGACATAGCGGCCGATGCCGTCGATCCCGTCGACGATAAGGTACTGCCGTTCGGCAAGCTCGTCCGACAACCCGCGCGCCACGACCTTGCCAACAAGCGGTTCGGGGGCCGTCGCCGGATCGAAGATCCCCAGGTCCGTGAGGGCGCGCCCCGGCAGGCGCTCGCGCATCTGCTGCTGCAGCGTGCGGATGATGTCGTTTCTCTCGCCCATCCGGCGCAAGGTGTCTTCGAGATTGAGGTCAAGCCGCCACACGCCGCGTCGCTCTTCGGTCGCGAGGCCCATGCGCCCGAGCGTCTGCAGCCGCCCGGCGCGCAAGCTCTGTTCGAGGCTGTCGCGGTGCGTCGGCCGGACGAGGCCGTCGGCATCGACCGAATCGATCAGGCGCCGGTCGATGCCCGTAAACCGCTCCTGCTCCATCTCGCGGTAGTGGACGCGCAGCACCTCGTACGGTGAGCGCGGTCCGAGGTCGAGATCGACCAGTTGCTCGGCGCGCGAGTGCAGGCCGTGCGTCAGGTACTCGCGGGCGATGACGAGATTCTTGCCAAGCTGATCCTTGCCGCGAACGATCACATGACTGTGCGGATGGCCGGTGTTGAAGTGGTCGACGGCGACCCAGTCGAGCCTGGTTCCAAGGTCTCGTTCGGCCTGCTTCATCCAGCGGCGAATGAGCGGCTTCAGGTCGTCGTATTCGGCACCGTCCTCCGGGGCGACGATGAAGCGGAACTGGTGACGATCGCCCTGCCCTGTTTCGAGGAATGCCTTGCCATCCACGTGATCGCTGTCCGGCCCGTAGAGCTCGCCGCGTTGTCCGGTACGGGTGGTGCCATCGCGCTGCAGGTATCTAAGGTGCCCGTGCACGGCCGCGTTCCGCATGCCGCCGAGCCTCACGATCCGCGCCTTGACTATCACCCGGCGATGGAACTGCAGGCCGCTCTGCGCACGCGAAGCGAGCAGCCGCCCAATGCCGGCGCCGCGGCCGATGCGCACGCCGGTGAAGCGCCGCGTGCTGCGCCTGACGATGCCACCGGCGCGGTTGAGCGCGCCGCGAACGCGATGCGCGAACGGCCGATCGCTGCCGATGCGGCCGAGCCACAGGTCGAAGGAATCGTCGTCGGGCATGGGCGGTACCTCGCGTGGGTATCGTTCCGACGATGAGGGGATGGCAAGCCATCACTTCAAGGGCCTCCACCTGCGACATCCACGAAAACCCGGTTCGGCTGAAGGTTCGCGTCAAGGGTGGCCTGCAAACAGGCTTTTCAGGGTGATTTCCGAGCCCGCTTCGAGCGACTGAAGCGCGCTTATGTCGAGGCGCGCTACTCGAGAAGTTACGCAATCACCACCGAAGATATCGACGCACTGGCAGCCTCGATCACCCACCTGCGCAACCTGGTCGAGGAGGTTTGCCGCCAGCGCCTGAGGGAGCTTCAGGAAGAAACCGCGGCGTAACGGGGAAGTCAGTCCTGAAAAGACGCTCATCGCGGTGACATTTGCCGGCTCGGCAGATTACTCCGGCACTTGCGGCGGGACCGCGTTCCCGTGTCTTGGGTTCATGACCTACAGCCGGCCGAGGCAAATCGATCTCGAAGCTGCTCTGATCTGGCTCTCTCCGGACCGGACCTAGGCGCCGGCCTCGGTCAGCTTCAGGGTTGCCGGATCGATCAATCCTCGATCAAGACATTCCTCGAAGACGATGGCGTCGTCCCGGCGGAGCGGAAACACCGTCTTGAGATCGATCATGTTGCCAGGCGATCTGGTCCGCAGGAAGCCGCGCAAGGCGTCTTTGAAGACTGACGACCGATAGCCAGCAATTCGCGAGTTTTTGTCGAGGCTGATACCCACCCGAGCGGTCTTTCACGAAGGGGTCTCGGCGGAGTTTAGCCGGGCCTCAAGCGTACCCACGCTTTCGATCACAGCGTCAAAGCTCGGCGGCGTGCCGAAGATCATCGTGGTCATGGCTGCATAATCGCGACGGAGATCGTCATACATCGCGCCGTCCGGCGAGAGCGAAAATGTGGGCGCCGCTGCCGACGCGAGGTCGAAGTCGGGTCTGTTGTTTCCCGAACCGAGCCCGACCGTGTGGGCTGACTGCGATTCCATCCATCAAGCGCTGGCCATGCATATCGAGCGGCACGACGAAACCGAATGGCATCTGTATAAGCCGATCGTGCGTCCGAAGGAGCGTCTCGACCGCAGGACGATCGCGGCGTCGTCCGCGGGTCCTTCCTATGGACTACCGGGACAACCCGAAATTACCGGCAATGCAGGGGGTCAATTTTGCACGCCGAGCAGGGGTCAATATCCAACGCCGGTTGACAATTTGCCCGCAGAGAATCAGGGGCAAATTGGGCCCGCAATTGCTCTGATCTGGCTCTCTGCCCACCGGACCAAGGCGCGGAACGGCGCAGTTTCGCGCGAGATACTCCGTCTAATAAAACTACCCTATAACAATGACTTATGAGTGGCGGAGCGGGTGGGATTCGAACCCACGATACGCTTGTGACGTATACACACTTTCCAGGCGTGCGCCTTCGACCACTCGGCCACCGCTCCGCGTTCCTTCCGCACTCGCGTCGCTGCTTGCGCGCAAGAGCCGGGAACGGCGCGGCCTAGCGATGCGGCAGGGCTTTCGCAAGCGCGCCGGCGGTGGCACACCGGGCGCATGGGACGGATCAATGTTGTAGTTCTCGCCTTGCTGCTCGCCGCGCCTCTCGCGGCGCAGGACAAGCCGGCCGAGCCGCCGACGCCGGCGTCGGTGATTGCGGCGTCGAAGCCAAGCGAATGGACGGCGATCGACCCGAACGACCTGCTGGTGATGGACCTCGCCCCAGACGAGCGCGGCGCCAAGCGCCAGGTCATCGTCCAGCTGATCCCGCCGCCCTTCAGCCAGGGCTGGGTCGGCAACATTCGCACCCTTGCCCAGGCGCACTGGTGGGACGGGACGAGCGTCTATCGCGTGGTCGACAACTGGGTCGCGCAATGGGGTGACGGCGAGGACGATCCGAAGAAGGCGAAGCCGCTGCCGGCCGGCATCGCAAAGATACCAGAGAGCCGTTACACGATCTCCATGACGTGCAAGGTTTACACGTTCCAGAGCAAGGTTCTGAGGGAAGTCTGCGATCCCCCCTTCGCGCCGCTCGAGCCCGTCGATTCCTATGTCCAGAAGGGCCAGACGGGGTTCAGCGCCGGCTGGCCTGCCGCGGTCGCCCTCGCGAGCACGGGCAACACCGCCTGGCCGACGCATTGCTACGGCACGGTCGGCGTTGCCCGCGATCTGTCGCCGGATACCGGAACCGGTGCCGAGCTTTACGCCGTCATCGGCCATGCTCCGCGCCAGCTCGATCGCAACATCGCGGTCGTCGGCCGGGTGATCGAAGGTATCGAGAACCTCTCGACGCTGCCGCGTGGCAAGGGCGAGGCCGGCGTCTACGACGATCCGAAGTTCAGGGTGCCGATCGTCTCGGTCAGGCTCGGCGGCGAGCTGCCCGTGGCTGAACAGCCGCGCTTTGAATACCTCGCCAGCGACAGCCAAAGCTTCGCCGATTACATCCATGTGCGCGCCAATCGCCACGATGCGTTCTACAAGGTTGCCGCCGGCGGTATCGACGTGTGCAACGTGCAGGTGCCGATCCGGCGGGTGGGTTCCAAGGCAGCCATCAGGTGAGCGACACTGTCCGCTTTGCCGGGCCGCTGCAGTCGATGCTGATCGAGGAGGGCTACGATCCGATCGGCTGGGTGGCGCTGAGCGGCGAAGCGGCCGATGCCGTCGCGGCGCACGAGCTGGCCCGGCGAATGGAGCTCGGCAAGCGACGCGGGTTCGGCTCGGTCAAGGTGGCGGCGCGGATCGGCCACAGCTGCTGGCAGACCTCGCTGTTCCCGCAGAAGTCAGGCGGCTGGTTCCTTCCGGTCAAGAAGCCAGTGCGCCTCGCCCAAGGACTGGAATTCGGCGATCGCGTCGAGGGCGAGCTGGAGCTGCTCTAGCCCAACCGCTCCATCAGCTCGATACGATTGCCGAAGGGATCGGCGATGTCGCCGCGCTTGTAGCCTGCAAGCGGGCGACCCGGCGTGAACGCAACTCCGGCTGTTTCGAGCCTGAGAGCGAAGTCATCGAGATTGTCAACGAGCAACGCTGGATGCGCCTTGCGGCTGGGCGCGAAGCCGTCCTCGACCCCGAGGTGGATGCGCGCCTCCCCGCCCTCGAACCAGCACCCGCCGCGGTCCGCCTCAGGTTTGGGCACTTCGCAAAGCCCGAGCAGCCCGGCGTAGAACGCTCTCGCCACTTCCTCTTTCCCGCGCGGCATCGCCAGCTGGACGTGGTCCAGTCCGATCACGCCCATCAGATGCGCTCGGCCTGGGCCACCGCCTCGCTCGCCCTGAGGGCGCTGACGATCCGCGTCAGGTGCGCGAGGTCCTGCACCTCGAGATCGACCTCGTAAGTGTGGAAGGGGTCGTCACGCTGGGTCAGCTCGAGATTGATCACGTTGGCATGGTTCTGGGCGAAAATGCCGGCCATTTCCGCAAGGGTGCCGGGACGATGGTAGAGCACCACGCGTAGCCGCCCGACGGCGCCCTTCGAGCGCTCGCCCCATGACAGGTCGACCCAGTCGGCATCGACCCCATTCGCCAGCCGCAGGCAGTCGATCGCATGGACCTCGACGCCGACGCCCGGCTTGCGCAAGCCGATGATCCGGTCGCCCGGCAACGGATGGCAGCACGGCGCGAGCGAGAAGCCCATGCCGGGCGTCAAGCCCCGGATCGAGATGGCCCGCTCCTGCGCCGGCAACTCGGGCAAGTCAGTCGTGCTTCCTGGCACGAGGGCTTCCATCACGTCGCGGTCGGTCAGCTTGGCCGAACCAATCGCGTGCATCAACGCGTCCTCGTCTTCCAGCTCGAGCCGGTCGACCGCGGCCTTGATCGCCTTCTTGCCGATCTTCGCCGGCAGCCGCCCGGCGATTTCGTCGAACAGCATGCGCCCGATCGCGGCGACTTCCTCGCGCTCCTTGGCGCGGACGGCCCGGCGGATCGCCGCGCGGGCCTTGCCGGTGACGACGAAGTTCAGCCAGCTGAGCTGGGGCTCGGCGTGCTTGCCCTTGACGATCTCGACCACGTCGCCGTTGTGCAGCTCGGTTCTGAGCGGCATGTGGCGGCCGTTGATCTTCGCTCCCACCGTCTGGGCACCCAGCGCCGTGTGGACGGCGAAAGCGAAATCGACCGGCGTCGAGCCCTTCGGCAGCTGGAACAGCGCGCCCTTCGGCGTGAAGGCGAAAATGCGGTCCTGGTAGATCGCCAGCCGTGTGTGCTCGAGCAGCTCCTCGGCATCGTGGCTGGCATCCACGATCTCGATCAGGTCGCGCAGCCAGCCGACCTGCCCGTCCGGCCGGTCGCCCTGCTTGTAGGCCCAGTGCGCGGCGAGGCCGAACTCGTTGCGGCGGTGCATCTCGCGGGTGCGGATCTGCACTTCGACGCGCTGCGAGTTCTCGTAAATGAGCGCGGTGTGAAGCGAGCGGTACCCGTTCGATTTCGGGGTCGAGATATAGTCCTTGAAGCGCCCCGGTACCGATTGCCAGACCTGGTGCAGGACGCCGAGCGCGCGGTAGCAGTCGTCGACGCTTTCGGTCAGCACGCGGAAGGCGAAGATGTCGGTAATCTGCTCGAACGGGATGTGCCGTTCGGCCATCTTCTTCCAGATCGAGTACGGGTGCTTCTCGCGGCCGGACACCTCGGCCTTGACGCCGTTCTCGGCGAGCGCCTGCTTGATCTTGAGGGCAATGGCGTCGACCTGGCCACCCTCGCTGCTCCTGATCTGCTCAAGCCGGCCGGTGATGGTGGCATAGGCCTCGGGCTCGAGCTGCTCGAACGCAAGCAGCTGCATCTCGCGCATGTACTCGTACATGCCGACGCGCTCGGCGAGCGGCGCGTAGATATCCATCGTCTCGCGGGCGATGCGCTCGCGCTTCTCGGGGCTCTTGATGAAATGCAGCGTGCGCATGTTGTGCAACCGGTCGGCGAGCTTGACCAGCAACACGCGCAAATCCTCGCTCATCGCCAGGAAGAACTTGCGCAGGTTCTCGGCTGCGCGCTCGTCCTCGGGCATCTGTTCGAGCTTGGAAAGCTTGGTCACACCGTCGACCAACCGGGCGATTTCCGGACCGAATTGCGCCTCGACATCCTCGATCGTCGCCAGCGTATCCTCGACCGTATCGTGCAGCAGCGCGGTGACGATCGTTTCCTGGTCCAGCTTAAGATCGGTCATGAGCCCGGCCACCTCGATCGGATGGCTGAAGTACGGGTCGCCGCTGGCGCGCTTCTGGGTGCCGTGCTTCTGCACGGTGTAGACATAGGCGCGGTTGAGCAGCGCCTCGTCGGCGTCCGGCTCGTAGGCCTTCACCCTTTCGACTAGTTCGTACTGGCGCAGCATCGCCGACTAGATGTGCGTATTCGCCGGCTTACGGCAAGGACAAAGCGAGCATGCCCGTTGCAAAGAACGCAAGTTCAATAAAATCGCGCGTGTCGCATGGAAAATTTGTGCAGTCGAACTTGCGGGGCGCGTGGCTGCCGAAGCGGGTTGCATGGAATCCGGCGCCGGCAGGGCTCGGCGGTTGCAGGAAAGCGATTTTCGCCCATACCGGTGCTCAGTTGGATTCGACGCAAGGGTTGGCCATGAAGCTCCCTCCACCGCCCGCGACCACCGTGTTCGACCGCGTTTCAATGCTCGCGCGCGAAACCGGGGCGATCAACTTGGGACAGGGCTTCCCGGAGATCGAGCACGCCCCGGAACTGCTCGCCGCCGCACAGCGCGCGCTGGTCGAACATTCCAACCAGTACCCGCCGATGCGCGGATTGGAAGCGCTGCGCGAGGCGGTCGCCGACTACTACGCCCGTGAGCAGGACCTCGTTCTCGATCCACGGCAAGTCGTCGTCACGTCGGGAGCGACCGAGGCGCTGGCGGCGGCATTTCTCGCCCTGCTCGCATCTGGCGACGAGGCCATCCTGCTCCAGCCGTTCTACGATGCTTACCTGCCGCTGGTGACGCGTGCCGGGGCGACGGCGCGCATCGTGGCTCTCGATGCGCCAGGGTGGACGATCCCGTTCGACCGGCTCGAAGCAGCCATCGGGCCAAGGACCCGTGCGATCGTGCTCAACACGCCCAACAACCCGACCGGCACCCTTGTCGAACGCGACGACCTCGAACTGCTGGGCGCGCTCTGTGCGCAAAACGACCTGGTGCTGATCTGCGATGAGGTGTGGGAAGCGATGATCTTCGGCGGGGACGCGCACCTCTCGCCGCTGCACATCGACAGCTTGCGCGATCGCAGCGTCAAGATCGGCTCGGCGGGCAAGATCTTCTCGCTCACCGGGTGGAAGGTCGGCTGGGCGGTGGCCTCGCCCGGGCTCGCCGCGCTGATCGCCGGGCAGCACCAGTTCCTCACTTTCACGACAGCGGTGCCGCTCCAGTGGGCGGTCGCCGAAGGTCTCGCCCTGCCGCATGAGTGGCATGAAGCGCACCGAGCGCGCTACGCCGCCGCCAGGGGCCGGCTGATACGCGGCCTGATTGCCGCGGGTTATGCCGTTCTTCCTTCCGCCGCGACATGGTTCGTCACAATCGACCTCGCCGCTTCGGGTTTCGAACCCGACGACGAGGCCGTGGCGATGCGGATGATCCGCGAGGCGGGCGTCGCCGCGATTCCGGTCAGCGCCTTTTGCGGCGGTGAGCCCGAGCGGGGGTACTTGAGGTTCTGCTTCGCCAAGGAGGACGCAACTCTCGATGCGGCCATCGAGCGCCTGGCGCGGTTCCGGCCGGGGTGAATTGCTTCTTTGGCGTTAATCGTTGTGTTTACATAACGCATCATGTAAATGAGCGCGCGTGGGCAGATATATATACAACAGGATCGCGCTGTTCCGCGCCGAAGCCGGAATCACGCGCAAGGCGCTGGCCGACAAGGTCGGCGTAAACCCGCAGACGATCGGCTTTCTCGAACGCGGCGACTACAACCCGAGCCTCGAACTCGCGCTCAACATCGCGGCCGTATTCAAGGTGCCGATCGAGCTGCTGTTTTCGTTCCACCCCTTCCCCAGCGTGGCCGAGACCCTGCTCGGCCAGAAGGATCGATCATGACCTACAAGAGCGATCCCATCGCCGAAAAGCTCGACAAGCTGGCCGAGGCAACCGGCGTGCCGGGGTTCCAGCGAAAGCTGAAGTCGCGCGATCCGGTGCGCTTTCGTCTGCTGCCCGCGATCCTGCTCGCGCTTTCGGTAGCGGGGATGGCGACGCAGATCGGATGGGGCGGCCTCGCCGGTTTCTGGCTCGTCTGGGCAGGCTGGATGGGAACCTTCCTGTGCCAGCCGTTCGGCCCCATGGGGCGGCCGGACGGTCGCAAGCTCGACGAGCGCGAGGCGGCGGTCGTGCGCAGCGGCCATTTCACCGGCATGATGTGGGCGCTCGGGGTCGCCGTCCTCGGCTCCCTCGCCATTGCCTTCGGCAAAGCGTGGGCGATGCTCGGCATGGGGGGCCTATGGGCGCCGGAGACGCCGATGGACTGGATGACGCTCACCCTGTTCCTGCTCGCGGTCGAGACCAACGTCGCGATTCTCGCCGCCAGCGCCGCGATGCCCGATCCGCTGGAGGACGACGAAGAGTAGGAGACACCCCATGAGCGGGACCGATTGGCGCGAGCAGCGCAAGGCCGGGATAGCGGCGATTGGCGTGTCTGCGCTCGCCGGCGCGGCGCTGTGGTTCGCCGTCGACCGCCTGCTGCCGCCGCTCGCCGGAATGGAGGACCTTTCCGCGCGCATGCTGGTGGCCCTGAAATGCTGCTGCATCGCCGCGCTGTTCTGCCTGTTCGGCGGCGTCGAGGCCGTGGCGCACGAGCGGCTCCAGTC